>CAMVIL010000130.1 GCA_947167535.1 uncultured Ruminococcus sp.
CTGCCCCGCGAGCCCTCCGACGCCGCGGCGGCCCGGACGCTTTCGCAGATCCTCCCCGCGGTGCTGGAAAAGGTCGACTACTACGACGCCTACGCCCTCCAGAGCTGGGAAAAGCTCAAGCACGGCACCGCGGTCTACGGCGTCTTCTGGGACCCCACGAAAGACGGCGGGCTCGGCGACATCGCCATCCGCGGCATCGACCTGCTGGCTTACAGCTCCTCTTCGACATGGCGTGACGATGCACCCGAACGCGCTATCGAGTGGACGAACAAGTATCACGGCATCGCTACGCTGACATGGCACTGGAATGTGCCCACCGAAAAGGGCAGCACCGAGACCGCGTTCTATGTTAAGTCTGCAAGCGACAAGTACACCACGTTCAGCATCTCCAACGCGCTGGAGGAAGGCACTTGGGAGAACGAAGTCCTCATGGCGGATATCGAGCTTATCGCGGGCGAACTGAAAAAGCTCAAGGACGCTGACGTTCCTGTGCGGTGGAGACCTCTCCACGAGGCTGAGGGCGGCTGGTTCTGGTGGGGTGCTGAGGGTGCCGAGCCCTGCAAGCAGCTTTACCGCCTGCTCTACGACAAGCTCACCAACGAATACGGTCTCGACAACCTCATCTGGGTGTGGACGGGCTACACCTTCCCGACTTCGGCGAGCTGGTATCCCGGCGACGATGTTGTTGACATCGTGGGCTACGACAAGTACAACGCCAAGGACGGTCTGCCGAACCTGAGCGCTATCTCCTCGACCTTCTACAGCCTTGTCCAGAGCACCGACGGTCAGAAGATGGTGACGATGTCCGAGAACGATTCCATCCCGTCCATCGAGAACCTCGAGAACGAGAGAGCACGCTGGCTCTACTTCTGCCCCTGGTACATGAACTACCTCACCAGCGAGCAGAACAATCCTGTGGACAACCTCATCGACGTTTACAACAGCGATTACTGCATCACCCTCGACGAGCTGCCCGACCTCAAGACCTACCCCATCACTCAGGGCGAAGTCACTGCTCCGAAGCCGCTTTACGGCGATGCAAATACCGACGGCAAGGTCGATATCGCGGACGCTGTACTTATCAGGCAGTATCTCGCCGACCCGAAGAAGCACCCCATCTCCACGGACGGTCTGAGAAATGCCGACTGCGTTGACTCGGACGGTGTGAATGCCACTGACGCGAAGGCTGTTCAGCTGATCGTTACAAATGCGCTCGCGCAGACGGATCTCCCGGCTGCGAAAGCAACGATAGATAAGCTCAAATAAAGCAAACGAAAGGAAGATACTATGCTGAAAAAACTGCTCTCAGGCGTGACGGCTGCTGCCTGCGCCTGCACGATGGTGCTGATGCCCGGCTCGGTCGCGGTGAAGTCCGTTCCCGCTGCCGCTGATGCCCCCGACTCTTACCACGACGACTGGCTGCACGTAAACGAGAACGCCGAAGTCGTGGATATGTACGGCAACCCTGTCTGGATGACAGGCGTCAACTGGTTCGGCTACAATGTCGGAAGTCAGGTGTTCGACGGCGTTTGGTCTGCGAATATGCACAACTGTCTCGACCTCATTGCCGATCACGGCTTCAACCTGCTCCGCGTGCCAATGTCCACCGAGATAATCCTCCAGTGGAAGAATCACGAGCCCGACCCGATCCTTAAAGTCAACCCCTACGAAAACCCCGAGCTCGTCAAGACCTTCGACGAGAACGGCACGCCCATCGAGTATATGTACAGCTTCGATATCTGGAACAAGGCTGTCGAGTGGTGCCGCGAGAACGGCGTGAAGATCATGATGGACATTCACTGCGCCACCACCAACGCCGCAGGTCACAACTATCCGCTGTGGTACGACGACAACTACTCGACCGACGACTGGCTGGAAGCGCTGTCCTGGTTCTGCGAGCAGTACAAGGACGACGACACGGTCATCGCCATCGACCTCAAGAACGAGCCTCACGGCAAGCCCGAAGAGGGCAAGTTCGCAAAGTGGGACGACTCCACCGACCTCAACAACTGGAAGTACGCCGCAGAGCGCGGTGCTATGGCCTGCCTTGAGCAGAACCCGAACCTGCTCATCATGATCGAGGGCATCGAGTGCTACCCCGACTTTGCGAGAGGCGCGGACTGGACGACTCCTGCCGTTGACTACGCTCACTACGGCGAGCCCAGCAAGGTGTTCGGCGCATGGTGGGGCGGAAATCTGCGCGGTGTCAAGGACAACCCCGTGGACATCGGCAAGTACAACTCGCAGATCGTCTACTCGCCCCACGATTACGGCCCGCTGGTCTACGAGCAGAGCTGGTTCCACCTCGAGGGAACGAAGCCGAACTATACAAGCTACAAGTTCGACACCCAGTCGCTGCTTGACGAGTACTGGTACGACGCGTGGGCTTACCTCGTTGAGGAGCACCGCTATCCTCTGCTGATGGGCGAGTGGGGCGGCTTCGTTGACAAGGTGAACGACCCCTCGGGCGCGAACACCCAGTGGCTCACCCTCCTGCGCGACTACATGAAGGAAAAGCGCATCCACCACACATTCTGGTGCTTCAACGAGAACTCCTCCGACACGGGCGGACTGATGTACGACAACTTCCAGAAGTGGGACGACGAGAAGTACGAGTTCGTGAAGCCCTCGCTGTGGCAGGACGAGAACGGTAAGTTCATCAGCCTCGACCACAAGGTGAAGCTCGGCAAGGCGGGCAACGGCATTTCGCTGAGCGACTACTATTCGGGCTCTCACGAAGTTGAGCCTGTGACCGTGACTGCCAACTACGGTGACGCGAACTGCGACGGCAAGGTCGATCTTAAGGACGCTGTGCTTATCAGTCAGTATCTCGCAGACCCGAAGAAGCACGCGCTGACCGAAGCAGGCAAGGCGAACGCCGACTGTGCGGACAGCGGCAAGTGCATCACCGAAGCTGACGCGCTGGCGGTCAAGATGGTCGCAATCGGCAAGATCAAGGCGACTGATCTCCCGACCACCGAAGCTAAGCTGAAAGCGATAAAGTGATCTCAGGAACGCAATGATATGACAAAGGCTGCTGACTTTTTGGTCGGCAGCCTTTTTGATTATCGTATTAGAATGCGGTCATTTTCTTATCTCCGCTTCATACTCCTCGAAGGACAGCTCCTTATCATACGCCCTCTGCCGCAGTTCAAGTGCTAAGTCCGCCCACTCGCGGAACTCCGCCTGCGTCATCTTCTTTTTGAGGTAGCGTGCGTAGTGCTGTTTGTACGCTTTGGTGTAGGTCAGCAGGATGGGGTCGCTGTTAACCTTGTCGGTGTAGGTCTTGCGGTGTCCGAGGTCGCGGCAGGTCTTTCCGCGCCTGCCCTTGACGGGGCGGGTGCAGAAGGGCGAATAGGCGGTGGCTTCCAGCAGATAGTAGAGGCCGCAGAGTCCGCACTTGCGGGGCAGGTAGTGGTTTTGCAGTCCCTTGAACAGGTCGATGTAAACAACGTCATCGAATCCGACAGATTTAAGTATATTGTCAAGTACAGCAGCGCAGATGGATTGATAGAGCTTAAAGAGAACAAGAAGCTGATTGCCTTCGTTCTTCACAATCTGCCTGATAACATGATTGACAGGTATTACTCCTCCTGCAAGCATCCTGATGCTGCCGCAAATACAGAAAAAAAGATAAATGTTCTGACCGAACTTATAAACACGATGAGTTTCGAGTCTTTCATGGATATGAGAACTTCAAATAGCGCGTCTCCTAAGGAGAAAGCAAACAAAGCCAAATATCAGGCTATAATAAGCTTATATCTTATGATCCTTTATCAGATAGTAAAAAACATGATATATGTCAACTCCCGTTATGTAGTGGCATTTCACTGTCTTGAGAGAGATTACGAGCTTCATCATAATAATAGTTGCGTTGACAAGACAAATTATTCCTATCTGACAAGGAAGTTTATCGAAGGCAAATACCGCAAAAAAGGCGCACGTGGCTATAACCGGAGGGCGGGCGATTATCTTCCCAATAGCATAGAGTGCTGCGACAAAAAAACCAGGAGAGATTACCGCAATCAGATGGATCACTTTGCTGTGGTAAGAAAGATAGGCAAATATGCCGCTGACATAGGCACATTCAATTCCTGGTTCGAGCTTTATCACTATGTAATGCAGCGGATACTATTTGAAAGACAAAACGACTTAACCGATAAAGAAGAAAATTACAAACAGCTTGTCGAAAGTCACCATACATACTGCAAAGACATGGTCAAAGCACTTAACACGCCGTTTGGTTACAATCTTCCGAGATACAAAAACCTGTCTATCAAGGAATTGTTTGACAGAAACGATTATAAGCCGAGTACCAAGGAAAGCCCGAAATGCTCATGAAAATTATTCGCACAGAGCTGATAAAAACAAAAAGGCAAAGCAAGGAAACACATGATCCCTTGTTTTGCCTAAGTTCATAGTTTTTTGTAAAAAAACAGCCCCCGCTGCACTCAAAAAGCACAGCGGGGGCTGTTGTCATATTAGTTTATCACTTCTCATAAAAAACTCCACCTTGTCAAAAACAGAAACCACGACAGTAAGCTCGGTTTTCGGTACTGCCGATATCTGTAAGTTTAGGCGCATGTATCGAATAACTGCCGCTGACGGTGTTTACAATTTTGTTGTCCTTGTAGAACAGATTATAACGTGAGTAGCTGCCGAGGTTATGAAACCCAAAAGAGCAGACCGGGAAAATATGAATATCCCCGTCTGCTCTCACTTTTTTACGCATAACACCCAAACAACACCCAAACCCGATTTTCCCGACAAAACAAAAAACTCTGAAACAACGCCATACCGTCATTTCAGAGCTTATTTTACACGCGCGGATTGAGAGATTTGAACTCTCGCGCCCCTTTCGAGACCTACTCCCTTAGCAGGGGAGCCCCTTCACCACTTGGGTAAATCCGCAAAAATATGAAGCGCCGTCAAAGGCTGACGGACAGGGTGGGATTCGAACCCACGGTACGTTGCCGTATCACCGGTTTTCAAGA
>CAMVIL010000131.1 GCA_947167535.1 uncultured Ruminococcus sp.
CTCGCCGCCCAGCAGGGGAGCGCCCTTGTGAGCGGGCATATGGAACCTTGATATGCCAGAATCCGCATATCCGCGGACGAATGATTCGATACTCATTTAACTGAAATTCTCCCGAAACGGCGGCTCACCCGCCGATGATAAGACCTGCCGCACTTTTCAGCGTCTCCAGCTTGCGGTTGGCGCGTTTTATGGTGCGGCTGACGGTAGACGGGCTGACGCATTTCAGCTCGGCGATCTCCCGCATGGTCATTCTTTCCTTATAATACATTATTATATAACATTTTTGCGTTTGAGTCAATTGTTTGTCGAGAATTTTTATGAGAGTATCGTAAAGCTCAGCATCGCGGTCTCTGGACGAGCCCTGATTCATGATCTGCTCCTGCGGGAGTAGCTGGGCGACGGCGGGGCGGGTGCGGCTTCTCTGGCGAGCTTGTCGGCGATGGCGGAAAGCTCGCGGCGTTCCTCTCTGAGGGCGGCGATACGGCTTTCGAGGTCTGAGAGTATCTTGGGGTCGGGGCGTTCTGCCGACTGTTCTTTGAGTCTGGATATGTACCTGTCGATGTTAGCGGCGTCCGCGTAGTAGCTGTCGCGGAGCTCTTCGGCTGATGCTGCGTTAGTATACATTTTGCTGTCCTTTCTTTTGTTGTGCGCTTTTCACGCTGTTGTCCTGTGCCTTGCGGCTTTGTCTTTCTATACTTCTATTATACCCGCAAAACTCGGAAAGTCAATGATTTTGAAGAAAATTTGTGTACTTGCACAATATGAAGTTCACATTATTGGAAGCGTAGTTCACATCGGTCGTGCAGTCCAAAAATGCCGACACCCTGCCGGAATGTGTTAGGAAAATGTATGTTATGGTGTATTTTTGTGTAAAGTGAGGGAAAATTAACGGACTTTTCGTGCAAAAATGACATTGCAAAAAGAAAATAATTGTGATATAATATATTTACTATCCGCCAAAAGGGATAATTTATGGACTTGAACATAAAAACATGCGGTATATAAAAAGAATCGCCGCGAAAAGTCCGAAATTTTACCTGAAGGCGGGCGGCGTGTGTAAAGCCGCAGGACGGTATCGATATTGTGAGCTGTGCCGGAGTATTCCGGACGGAGCGCAGCGGTGCGGACGTGAAGTCCGCGGGAACAGTGGAGGCAAATACCGTATATTCCCGATGTGATATCGGCGAAGGAGTGTAAAAATATGGAGAAGGAAAAGCTTGACAGATTGTCGGAGCTTACCCATATCTCACGCGAAAGAGAACTGACCGAAGCGGAGAAGCGCGAAAGAGAGACGCTCAGAAATGAGTACCGCGCTGCCGTTACGGGGAATCTTCGCGCGCAGTTGGAGCATACGACGGTCGTGGAGCCTGACGGAAAGCGGATATCGCTGTCAAAGGGCGCCAAAGGCAAAGAAACGAGCGGGGAGGAATAAAACTTGGCAGGCGTATCAAGACAGAAACAGAAGCTGCTTGTTATGGAGCAGCTGTTCAGGTCGCGCACCGATGAGGCTCACGCTATCACGGGAAATCAGCTTATCGATATTCTCGCGGATATGGGTATCAAGGCGGAACGCAAGACTATATATGACGATATAGCCACGCTCAATGACGCGGGGCTGAATATACAGACGACCAAGATCGGTCATTCCAATGCTTATTATATGGGCGACAGGCTTTTTGATGAGGAAGAGCTTGCCGCTATTTGTGATGCCGTCGCGACGTCGAGATTCCTGACGATCAAGCGCTCGGGCGAGCTTATCCGTAAGCTCCAGACCCTTACCAGCGAACACAAGGCGCCCGCTCTGAGAAGGTCAGTGCATATCGAGAACCGCACCAAGTCCTCGGGGGACGCTACATATAAGATAATCGACGCCGCTCAGCAGGCGATATTCGCCGACAGACAGCTTGAACTCAACCTCGGTGACTCGGGGTCGGACAAGAAAAAGCAGGGCAGGACAGAGCGGGTCTCTCCTTTTAATGTTGTGTGGGAGAACGACCACTATTACATCATCTGCCGCACCGGCGACGAGAACGGCGGCGAGGTCTGCCGCATTCGCGCCGACAGGATATCTTCGGCTACGGTCGTTGACGAAAAGAGAGTCAGCCCTTCCCTCGACGAGGAGCTGGAGCTGAGAAAGCTCAAGGCGCCCCTCAAGAACAAGGGTGCTGCAGAGGATCTGAGGATCAGGTTCAAGAATGAGTTGGTGGACGAAGTGCTCGACCGCTTCGGCGACCGCACGGTAATACATCCCGAGGAAGGGGATACCTTTTATATAGACGCTGTGGTTCAGCTGTCGCCCGACTTCTGGGGCTGGCTGGCAAGATTCGGCGAGGACGCACGTATTGTTTCGCCCGATTATGTCGGAGAAATGACTGCGGAATGGCTGAAAAAAATAGCAGCAATGTATAGTACGAACGACTAAAAATTTCACATATCTTTCATCACAAGTTAAGGAAAAAGAGTCCCAGAGGATAAAATATTTATATTATTGGACGGAAAATTGTCAAAGATTCATGCAAATGGCACAAACTGATATGCACTATTTGTGTGAAATGACTATTGAAAAGATGATAAACTTGTGATATAATCGAAGTAAGATTATCAGGGTACGCAGTATGCCCTGATGGAAAAATCTTAAATAATTCAAAATGGAGGAATTTAACAATGAAGGCATCTAGAATTTTAGCCGGAATGTCGGCTGCTGCTTTCGCTGCTTCTCTGATGAGCATGGTATCTGTTTCCGCAGCTACTGAGATCGCACCTGCTGATTTCGGCGCACAGGTATATGTAATGGGCAGCACCAACTGGAATTGGAAGTCCGTTGATTCCAGCTTTGCTGATGACGGTTCTATTACCGTTACCGCTAACGCTGAAGACATCTGGACACAGTCCAGCGAGGGCGGCGACACCAAGATCGGCGGCGCAGGCGTACAGTTCAACCTTGGCGACGCAGTTAAGGATGTGGCTGACAACGAGTACAACACCGAGACTATCGAGTACACCATCACCGCTTCGGGTGACGAGACCTTTAAGAAGGAAGGCACCGTTGAGGCTACCCTCGGCAAGAAGGGCGACGATGGCAAGAGAGTTACCACCACTGAGGTAGAGATCGCAGGCTATGAGTCCGATCCTGCAGCTTTCACCGCTCTCGGCGACATCACCGTAACTGCTACCATTAAGGACATCACCGTTGCTGAGGAAGAAGCTGTTGACGAGTACACCTTCCCCTGGACCGATGATTTCGGCACCACCTACGGCGGCGACTGGGGCTCTGACGCTTATGTTTCCAACAAGGTATATGAGCTTGCTCCCGCTGACAAGAACGTAAAGATCACAATCGACTACACTCTGGAGTCCGGTTATGATTACTATCTCGCTGCACTTGCTACCGCTAACGGCTGGGGTAAGGTCTATGACGAGCAGGCTGAAGAAAAGTACAACGACGCTGTTGCTGACGGCGACGAAGAGCTTGCTGAGAATCTGAAGCAGTACGTTTGGAAGGCTTCTTCCATCAAGGGCGTTAAGCTGAAGAGCTCCCTCACCGATGCTGAGCTTGAGGAGAATACCGAGCCCCTGCTCCAGAATGACGGTTACTTTATTCTGTATGAGTCCGGTTCCCTTACCTTCGAGCTTTCTCCCGAGGCTGTTAACTGGCTCGCTACCTATCTCGGCGGCGACTCCGGCGATTACGGCGGGTCCCTGTTCCAGGTATACGGCGTAAACATCAACAAGATCACCATCGAAGAGGGCAGCGAGGATGTAGAGCCTGAGGCTAAATACACTGCTTTTGAGATGTTCAGTGATTTTAGCTGGTCACCTGCTGCAAACTGGGCTCCTAATGTTGAGTCTAACGGTCATGGTACAGATGCTGCTATAACCAAGGATGGTACTTATACCGTATCCTTCGGTCCTGCTCACTATGAAGATGTTGATGGCGAGTCTACCGTTGTTTACGGCGAGACCCCCGAAGGCGTTGATCCTATCGTATGGGCTGATGCAGGCGTTTGGAACATAGATATCCCCAATCTTCCTAACGATGTTGGCTGCGCTACCGCTGGCATCAAGGATCTGACTGCTGCTGATAAGAAGCAGCTCGCTAACGATGCAGGCGTATATGTATCCAACGTAAAGGTTTACCTTAACGGCGATATGACGACTCCTGTATATGAGTTCGATGATGACAAGCTTCTCTACGGTGACATCGAGGGTAATGCTCCTGAGTATGTTCCCGGCGAAGGCTATGACAAGATGAACGCATTCAGAATCGAGCTTTACAATCAGTATGGTGAGACCGGCAATTCCGAAAGTGAGTTCTATGACAAGGACTTTGAGGCTCTTGCTCTTGCTCTTAATGCAAACGAAGTAACTGTATCCTTCGACATCACCGGTATTCCCGAGGATGTTCCTACTCCCGAGCCCAGCGAGCACAGCTATGAGCTGCTCACTGAGGACGGCAACACTGAAGAGACCGTAGAGCTCAAGGTCGGCGACGGCTATGACTTTACTGTATTCCTTACCGACGACGGCGAGCCTGTTGAGGGCGAGGACATCGTTTGGGCTGAGGTAGATCAGAAGGACGAGGCTGAGGCTACAAGCTTCAAGGCACTCGGTGACGTTGACGCTACCGCAGTTCCTACCGACGAGAATGGTGCTTCCACCATCACTCTGTACGCTAACAACGTAGGTACCGGTGTTGTATCCGCTTCCTACACTGACGAAGACGGCGAGAAGTATGAGGTTCTGTTCACTGTTAACATCTCTCCTGCTGATCCTTCTTCCGATGTGAGCTCTTCTTCCAGCTCTAACGGCGGCAACTCCAGCAATGGCGGCAATAGCTCCGGCGCTGCTGAGGGCGACAACAACCCTGCAACCGGTGCAGCTGCACTCGGTACCGTAGGTATCCTTCTCGCTGGCGCTGCTATGGCAGTTTCCAAGAAGAAGCACTAATTAAAGATTCCAAGCATTAACGCTTAGAATATAACAAAGAC
>CAMVIL010000132.1 GCA_947167535.1 uncultured Ruminococcus sp.
GATGGGCAAGAAGAAATAAAAAATTTTTCAGGGGAGCAGTTTTTTGCTCCCCTTTGTGTAATATCTCCGAATGTTTTGCGTCTATATGAGTAAAGGGGCAGGAGCCCTGCAATCAAGGAGGTAATCACTATGAAAAAGAATATACTTTTGATACTCACAATCGCGGCGCTGGCGCTTTGCGGGTGCGGCGAGGTCAAGGACAAAACTAACAGCGGTGCTGCGAACAACGACAGCTCTTCCGCTTCCGATTCTTCTTCATCGGCTGCCGAAAGCACTCCCGACGACACCGAGGACAGCTCTGCCGACGACAGCTCGCAGGGCAGAAAGGGCAGGCCTATGACGGCTGAAGACTGGCACGTACTTCAGGGGAACAACTCTCCCGACACGATCGTGCTGATCTCCCGTTACAGCAACTGTGCGTGGGGATATCAGGACAACGGAAAGTTCATTACACTGGACGGCAGAGTATACAATTTCGACTTCGGCGACAATATCGGCAGCTACAAAAAGGATCCGTCCACTGATTTTATAGGCGCGCTGGAGGATATCCGCGATTCGGAGGGACCTGCATCGAACGTTGATGCCGATGTTGTTGCTCAGTGCCTGAGCTACGCTATGCAGGTCGATCCCGAAGCGGAGTTCACACGGGAGTCCGTCGCCTGCGATGCGGGACAGCACAGCGTTTACTGCGTCCGCAACGGCGAGATGATCCAGCTTTCCACCTACGGCGACAACTCGGGCGAGCTTTGCGATGATTATGCCGACGCTATACTTGATCTGCTGGATGAAAGCGGTATCATGAGTACGGGCAGAAACAGCGAGTTTGCAAAGGCGGCACACGGCAGCTTCGCCGAAGGCATCAAGGATATCATAGATCATATTCTTTGAGAATACTTAAAAGGAACAGGTTTTATCGCCTGTTCCTTTTTTTGACTTTTTTTCGGATTTGCTATTGAAATCGGACGGATTTCGTGATATAATCATAAAAGGTATAAACTCATCTCGGAGGGAAGTGTATTTATGTCTCATGAAAGATACAAGATAGGACTTCTTGTAGCTAATATAGTCGACGATTTCAGCAATCAGATCGCGAAGGGTGCTATGGAAGCTGCCGAGAAGCTTGACGCCGATCTGTTTATTTTCCCGGGAAAATATATCGGGCTGGAGTATCTTTATGCTCAGTCTGATGCAAAATACGAGTATCAGTACAATTCGCTTTTTGACGTTGCCGCCAGAGCGGGGCTTGATTATCTAATAGTCGCTATCGGCACGATCGCTTACGCCTGCGATGATGAGAGAAAGCTTGAGATAATGAGGTCGCTGGGCGACACGCCCAAGCTCTGCCTTGCCGCCGACCTTGAAGGCTATGACACCATCAATTTCGACAACCGCACGGGTATCGCTCAGGCGGTGGAGTATCTTGCGGGACAGGGCAAGAAGCACATAGGTATGCTTGCGGGCGACTTCCATAATAACGACTGCGTTGAACGCTGCGAGGCTTACAAGGAAACTATGGAACGCCTCGGGCTGGAGATCGGCGAGGGGTATATTCGGGAGTGCGATATTTCCTTCAAGTGCGAGCCTCAGGTGCGCGATTACCTTGACAGCGTCAGCGGGCTTGATGCTATCGTCTGCACGAATGACGAAGTCGCTAAAGTGCTCTACAATGAGCTGATCGCGAGAGATATACGCATCGGCTGCGACATCGCCGTTACGGGCTTTGACGATCTGCCCTATGCTGCCGAGCTAGAGCCGCCGCTTGCGTCTATCAAGGCAGACGCTGTGGAGATGGGAAGATGCGCTGTGGTCAAGGCGGTCAACTATCTCAGCGGCAGAGAGGACAACAATCATCTGGTTCCGACCCAGTTCATACCGCGTAATTCATCAAGCTCCAAGGGAGAGCTTTATCACGCGCCCGAGACGATCTTCAAAGGCAGCCGTGAGGAGATAATGAATAACCTGAGCAGCTATCTCCGCGAAAGGCAGGTTGATTCGGCGGGATTTGATCCCGACGCCACTCTTGAGAAGTTTAATGATCTGCTCGGTTTTCTTGAAGATAACTTTATCGACAAGCCTGCCGACGAGGATATACTTATGGAAGCTGTCAGGATCACAAACAGATTTTTCACGATGGATTTCATGGCAATAAACCGACTGGTGAGGATATACAATCTGGCGGACGGAGTCTTCCACTGGGTGGTGAAGAGATGCCATAAGGACAGCGTTATCTATCTCAGGCGGCTGTACGAGTACATATACAAGCGCATTGCAAATGAGCTTCTGAAAGATTACCGCGAGCTTCAGGATGGGTACATCGACCGCACTCATGTCAACAATATCTTTATCCGTGACACGCTGATGTTCGACCGCGGCTCGGAGGATATGTATTCCTCGACACTTCGCCGTGTCAGCGATATCGGCGGTATGACCAGCTACATCTATCTTCTGGACGAACCTGTGAACCATCAGGTGGGTATGCATTTCAACGCCGACTGCGACTGGTATTTCAAGGCTTACTGCTACGGTCATGACACCTTTGCCGTCCCGCCCGCTGAGCAGAAGCTCGCAGCATGGCAGATGTTCCGCAACGCTCACCTGCCAGACAGACGCTTCACTGTTGTGGTGACTGACCTCTATTCGGCTGAGCTCCAGTACGGTATTGCGCTTATAGAGCCCAAGGACACTGAATTCTTATGCGATCTCGAGCTGCTGACCTATCAGCTGAGCAGTTCGATGAAGACCATAGGTCTTCTGAATATGCAGGAGTCGATACTCGCTGATCTGCACAGCAGGAACATGGCTCTCGACGAGATGTCGAAGATCGACGAGCTGACGGGGATATTCAACCGCCGGGGCTTCTATCTTGCGGCGGAGCGGCTGATAAAGGACACCGAGGCGGGCACCGAGATGGTAGTCTGCTTCGCGGATATGGAGAATCTCAAGCTGGTCAACGACCAGTACGGTCACATGGAAGGCGATTTCTCGCTGAGGTTTCTGGCCGACAGTATGCTGATGATCTTCGGCGACGGAGCGGTAGTCGGAAGAATGGGCGGGGACGAGTACGCCGCGATAGCTCCGCTGTCCTCCTGCGGGACCCCCGAGGAGATACGCGCCCGCAAGGACAAGCTGATAAGCGACCATGCAGGAAAGAGCGGGAAGCCGTACAAGATCAATATGTCCATGGGGCTGTATACCTGTGTCTGCGAGAACACATACGACCTGCGTGCCGCCATAGACAAGGCGGACGATCTGCTGTATGCCGAGAAGGCAAAGCGCAAAAAGGAGATATGATCCGCGGTCTGCGGGTCTGCAAAATAATAACGAGGGTGCTGCTGCCGCAGTGCCCTCGTCGTGGTTTATTACTGTTTCTGTTCGTTAATGATGGTCTCCTGTACCTTGTTGTCGAAGGTCAGGAAGTGGCTGAGCTGTTCTATCGGTATCGGCCGCGAGTACTTGTAGCCCTGCAGATAGCTGGCTGACATCTTCATGCAGTGGGCTTCGTCGCTTTCGTTCTCGACGCCCTCAAACAGCACCGAATAGTCGAGCTGGTTGAACATATTCGCGAAGGTGCATACCATGAACTCCGAGCTGTCGCTCTTGTTGGATTCTATCAGCATCGAGCGGTCGAACTTGATGATGTCGAAAGGTATCTCCATGATGCGCTCGAAGTTTGAGTAGCCTGTGCCGAAGTCGTCGAGGTAGAACTTGATACCGCGCCGCTGGAGATCCATTACGCGCTGCTTGACAACGCTGAAATCCGATTCGCTTCTGCTTTCGGTGATCTCTACGGCGATCTTTCCGTAGGGGATGTTGTTGGCTTCGATTATCCTGCAGACGTCCTCGCAGAAGGTGTCGCAGCGAAGATCTATCGCCGAGAAGTTGACGGAGATCCTCTGGATCAGGTAGCCTGCCTCTAACAGCGTGTGTATCTGCTTGCAGACCTTGTTGAGTATTATCATGCTCAGCGTGTGTATCTGCCCGAACTGTTCGGCGATGGGTATGAACTGGTCGGGGAAGAGCATAGATCCGTCTTCGCTTCTCAGACGCATGAGCGCCTCGGCGGTGTCATACTTGCCTGTCAGCAGACTGTAAACGGGCTGGCAGTATACCAGAACTCTTTCGTCGTTCAGGTCGCCGCGGTTCTGGATATCGTTGAGCTCCTTGAGGATATCGTTCTTGGAACGGAACAGCATGATATCTTCGGGCGTGGAATAGTGCACCGAATTGATGGGCTGTTCGTGCTCGATGAACTCAAGGAAGCTTATTACGTCCTTTGCAGAAGTAAAGTCGGATGAGGTCTTTAACACCGTGATCTTGAAATCCAGCTTGAATTTAGAGTAGCTTCGCTTGAAAGCGTCGATTATCTGAAGAGCAGTACGCTCGGGATTTTCCTTATTGTTCGCGTGGAAAGCAAGTGCCAGATGGTCGTGGGGAAGTCTGTAAAGAACTCCGCGCACGCTTCCGTCGCGGAAGAACTTGTTGAATTCCAGATGGATGTCCTGAGACTTGTTCATCTCGGCGCTGAATCCAGCGATATAGGTGTTGAGGATATACAGCGGACGGTTCTTCTCAAGGGCCGAGTCTATCTCGGGGTACAGGAAGCTGTCGGAAACAGCGCCTGTGTCAACATCGTAGGGGTTGGCGTGGAAGAAGAAAATGATTCCCAGTATGGGGAAGAAATATGCCAGCGTGGTGTAGGAAGTCTGTCCGTGCATTCCCTGCAGCGCCATCAGCACCAGAGCCATGACGTTCGAGCAGAACAGACCGCGGAACACCTGCTTTATCAGTCGGTTGTGATGCCTTGCCAGCATATAGAATATGGTGGCGGTGAGGAATATGAACATCAGCGAGTAGATATTATGGCTCGCGTTTTTGTGGACGATTCCCGTCTCGTCGATGTAGTAGCCTATCTTCAGCAGCGACATCGCGAAGTCGGTGATGATGGTGAAGACCGACAGTATCGACGCCAGAAG
>CAMVIL010000133.1 GCA_947167535.1 uncultured Ruminococcus sp.
CAGATGCTCTTCACCCGGTTCGCCGTCCTCACCCTCGGGCAGAGTGTAGTATATCTGGAAGGGATACTCCAGAAAGTCCGAGTCAAGGATGTCCGCGCCTTTGCCTTCCACCGTCTTGGAAACAACGACATGACCCGGCGTTACTGACGCGATATTGAATCGCATATGAAGATTCGACGCACCCGCGCCGCGCTCCATGTAGAAAACACGCATGGTGTGAGTCGTGTAGTCCTTGAAGATCGTCTCTCCGTCGGCAAAATACTTCGAAAGATATGCTTGTATCTCGCTCTCAGTGGCGGCAGGATTGCGGCTCTTGTAGTTCTGCTCAAACACTTCACGGAGAGTAGTGGTCTTTACATTAGGCTTGCCGCCTTTAGTTTCGCTGTGCTTGGAGCCGAGGTCGTACACTACCTCGCCTGTCCTGAAATTGACCTTACCCTCGATAGCGGAGTGTATGCCGCCCAGATCCAGCACCAGCTCATCGTCAACATACAGCCAGAAATCATCGTCGCCCTTGAATTCAAAGATGATGTCGTGTCCCCATGCGTCCAGACCGCTGACAGTCTGGACAAAGCTTGCGCTCATCTCCATGCCGAAATAGTAATCGGCATTCGGCCGTTTCGACTGTATCAGGTGCAGAGGCTCGTACTTTCTGGGGTCGCTGTCATCGAGGAGACCCTCTTTTAAATTATTTCCGGTCGATGCAAGAGCGCTGTACAGATTCAGAGGATTGTTCTTCTCCACCAGCTTGTCGGCAGTGATTATATCAAAGGGATAAAACTGCCCGTGCCTCAGAGAGTCCCTTCCCACCTGAGCGGTGGTGCCGAGCTCTCGGTATACCGTGAAATCCCGCATCGGGATAGTGTTTCCATTGCCGTCGGAATAGTTCTTGAGACCCGTCAGCTCGCCGTTCTCGTCGCAGACGGTGGCAAAATTCTGACAGCTGTCAAATTCAAAGTATCCGCTGGAATTGTAGACTTTCTCCAGAAACAGTTTGTTGACATAGAAGGAATCCTGAAAAGCCTCTCCGAAATCTCTCCTCGTCGAGACGGCAACATCGGGATAACCGTTTGCCTTCAGCTGATTGGACAGAAGTCCTGTTTGTCTTGAAGTGTTCCCGCCGAAGAATTCATTCGTCACCATGCCGGCATTTGAATCAGCGTATTTCTTGCCGCTGCTGATATCAAAGTTTACCATCTTCATGGTGATACCATGCTCGTTGTTGTCAAGCGTGGGGACTTCGTGCAGGGAATCGGAAAGATTGAGCGGTTCGAGGGTCGCAAAGTAGAACGGGATGCAGGAAGACTGCGAGCAGGAGATCAGCTTGGTCTTCTCGTCGTTCGGCTTCATTCCGACATATGCATACTTTGTATTGTCCCATGCAACGATCTCGGAGTAGAACTCTCCGTTGCGCCTGCCCTGCATATTGATGCCTATGCTGCTTTCGGACAGTACCTGCTCCCCGCTTATCTGAGGCGCGATGTACTTCTCGGAATAGGGATTGTAGAGCTCGTAGTAGTAGTTGGGCTCCTTGGTCACGGGATCGTAATACTCCGTGAATTCCCACTCGAGGGAACCTGTTCCGTCTCCCAGCCAGAGTATCTTGCCGCCGCTTGCATAGCAGGGGTAAAGGGTGCCGTTGTAATCAACGGCATACATTTCGTATTTCTTGCTGACCTCGTCCCACAGACGGGTATACACTATTACCTTCTGACCGTTCTTGGCATCGGATACGCTTATACGGTCAGCAGAATAGGTGATAAGGTCACTGTCACTAAGGTGAGCAAATCTCAGGAGACTGAGCCATGTTGCAGGCGAGCTCCCATTGCCCGAGAGAACAAAATCTGATGATGTAACCCCCTCGTCGTCCTTCGAGGTGAACGTCACATATTTGCCGTCCACGGAGAGCTGTATCTTTCCGCTGCTGTCGGGCGTCACCGTAAACTCAGCACCGCTTTCGGCCGAATCCGCAAGTGTGAGATCGTCCCCGCTCACCGCAAGGTATTTCACGCCCGCCTTGGTCTCCGCAGAGAGCTTATACTTGTTCTCTCCCGCAGCATGGAAGGTCCAGTCGGTGACCTCGCTTCCTTCGTCAACATAAAGGGTCTTTCCGTCGGGATCGTAGCTTACGTTTCCGTCCCCGTCGATCTCTTTGTGAGTCACAAGCTCCACAAGGGTGTGCACTTTGCTGTCATCAGCCACCATAGCATAGCCGTGGGTGCCGCCTGTAAAGTTCATCAGACCGTAGGATCTGCCGTCGAGGTCAAGCGAATCTGTATTCTCCGCCAGACCGTTCAGATCCATCCATACCAGAGTTGAGTCATTGGAGCTAGAGTAACCAACTATAGCTATCTTCTCTTCTCTTGTATTTCTTACCCAATAATATTTTCCATCGGATAGGGCCGCATAGATGCGCACCTGATTGTCGTCGTTCTTCTCAAGTGTGAAGAGCGTTCTGCCGGCGGCAGAAACGTATTCAAGTGCCGAACGTCCTGAACCAAAACCCGTTTCTCTGAACATCCTGATATACTGTCTGTCGCCGCCATCTCCCATCGTGTACAGATAGAACTTATTCTGAGTGCCTTCTTCGCGTTCAAAATAGAGCTTTACAGCGTCGGGTGGACAGGAACTGCTTTTTTCCGTGATGTTCAGACCCGTTCTTCCCTTATTGCAGACATTGGGATACGTTCCCGCTTTAAGATAATAAGGTCCGTTCGTCGGATCGGGATCGGCGCCGATTATCATGGGCACATAGAGACCCTCTGCGCCCTTTTTCGCCAGATCGTCAAAGAATCTGTCGGTCTGGGTGATAGTATCGTCTACTATCTCATAGACGCTGAATCCCTCAGCGTAGAAGCTGAGCTTCCCGCTCACAAGGGTAAACTCCGTGATCTGCTGACGCTCGCCGTCATCGGTGATGTGCCAGAGCTCAACGCCGCTGTCGGGGATATCGGGATCCATTATCTCAACGAAGATAGGATTGTTCTTTTCGGGCTGATACTCGCTGCCGCCGTCGCTGATCGTGATATCGTATGCTATGCCTTCATGTTCGTCGGATACATCCACCGCTTCGGCTTCCGCACCTTCAGGCATCATACCGTCAAGGGTGATGACCTGCTCGCCGTCCTCGCCGTTGGGATAGATCTCAAGGCTCTGATGGGTAAGCCCGCTGTCGGCTGTTTGTTCGGGTGCTGCTGCAAAAAAGCCCGCTTCCGCCGAAGCGTTCACATCAGCCGCAGCCGTACTTTCGAAGGAAGAAAAGAGCATAGCCGCCGCGCATACCGTGCAGATAATACGTTCTTTTATACTGTGTCTCATTTCTCTGCCTCCTTGCTGTCACGCTTTAGGAGAAGCGAAGAAACCGTCACAAAAACCAGCGCAAGCAGCATAACGCCTGCCGCCCGTGCTTTTGCATTGCCGCCGTTCAGTACGCTGTCAATAAATCCTGTAATGGGGTTGTCGGTGTCATCATGTCCGTCGGGGGAGGAGCTGTCATGAGGCGGCGCTGCAGGCTGTGAAGATGAGCTGTCGCTGCCGCGACTGCTGTCGGATCCCGAAGAGGAGTCTGTATCGGAAGAAGTGTCCGTGTCCGAAGATGTATCGGTGTCGGAGGAACTCTCCGAGTCGGTATCGGAAGAACTGTCGGCATCGGGCACCGAATCGGTCTTTGAGTTGTCGGTGGGATCCGCCTCGTCCTCAAACTCTATCTCGTCGTCCTTGGAATCTGACCCCTCCACAGAAGTGACAATGCTGTAGACAAGCCCGCCGTCTGCGCCGTTTTCCACAAACAGCTTGACATGATAGATACGGCTGTCGTAGCTGATGTCGGGGTTTTCGCCCTCAACTTCATATACAATGTAGCTGTAAGTATCGGGCTCGTTTATGTTCACCTTAAAATATCCGATGTCGTTTTCCGTGATAACAAGGGTGTCCTGCTCGGGCGCGGGAGCGGTGTCGCTTACGGCTTCTATCCTTATGTGATAGGTGTGGTGCGTTTCGTGGGAAACGTCGTTACAGCAGATCGGTATCTCCACCGCCACAGTATCATACGCCAAAGCTCTTATCCCGCAGGACAGCAGATTCAAAACGCAGAGCAGGCATACTGCGCCCGCAGAGAACATTTTCCGTATCAGAGCCATATACCCGCCCTCCTTTCTGAATCACTGATCGATGTAGCAGAATACAACTATCCTGGTCACCGAATCTGCATCGGCGCAGGTGGACAAGGCGATGATCCGCGATCCCCGCTCGTTTGTTATCACACCTGCATTGTCATGTATGAACTGCCGGATCTTGTCGCCCTGCAGATCAAATACTATCTTTTCTCTGGCGCTCACTCTTGCGGAAGCGAACACCTCAATATCGTACACCTTCCCGGCATTTCTGCCGACCATAAGAGTTCCCGTTGAATGCTCCTTCAGGTAGTCTCCGTTGAGAAAGTCATCAAGCGCTCCGAACATTTTGCCATAGTCCATGTGATGACCGTAGATGACGGAATACTCGTCCGAAAAATCCGGACTGCACCTGCTGTCGAGAAATATACTCCCCGACAGAGAATACTCTCCGAAAGGGTCGGTGTTGAGATACCGTGTATTGTTCTCGCCCTGCATGACGGGATAGTCGATGTCCGTCCCGTCAATGGTGAGCCACGCCACCATATCATCGGTTATGGGTGAATTCTCCGCCGCAGTCGGATCTGACGGATCCGGCTTGTATTTCAGTATGCTCTCGTCAAGCGAGTGGTAGAAAATGTAGTAGTTGTCATACATCTGCCATGCGCCTATCAGCATCACGATGAGAAATACGAGGATCACCAGCCGACTGTAGAGTTCATTCAACCCTTTCCAGAATCTTGTCAAGGCGAATTATTCTTCCTCGGACTTCTTCTTTTTCAGATAGATAGTTC
>CAMVIL010000134.1 GCA_947167535.1 uncultured Ruminococcus sp.
GTCCACTTTTTCCACATGGGCCCGGCTGGCGATCTCCGGCACCACGCCGCCATAGAGGGCGTGCAGGTCGATTTGCGTAAAAACGGCGTTGGACAGGATCACGCGGCCGTTTTCCACCACGGCCGCCGCTGTTTCATCGCAGCTGGATTCTATGCCTAATATTTTCATGCTATCACCTTATATCATTTATAAAAACGGGTAAACGCTCTTCAATTCTTCCGAAGTGTTGCCGTTATCGTCCGTCGTGTAAAACGTTTTTTCCACCGTAAGAAAAGCCTTGCCGCCCTTGTGCCCTTCAACCAGCACCAGCCACGGCGCACTGTCCGCATTTTTGGACACGAATCTCACCCGCTTCGGCTCGATACCTTGCTCCCGCATGGCGACCATTATGTCGCAAAGCCGCTCGGGGCGGTTGCAGATGCACAGCTTGCCGCCAAATTTCAGAGAGCGCTTTGCCGCAGCACATACGTCACCGATAGAGCAGAGCAGCTCATGCCTCGCAGTAGCTGCTGTCTGGCTTCGGTAGCCTGCGCTCTCAGCAAAGTATGGCGGATTGCAGGTGATGACGTCCACCTCACGTTCTGAACGCCATTCCCGCAGGTCGGCGCAGACTGCATCGAAAGCTTTGAGTTCGTTCTCTTGTATTGTTATATTTGTAAGTTCGGTACCTTCCGATTCGATCTCGACAGCTGTAACCGCCTTCGGTTCAAACCTCAGTTTCATTAGCACCGCAATTATCCCGCACCCCGAGCACAGGTCGATGACCGTATCCTTGTGTCTCGGAGCCGCGAAATCGGCAAGCAGGAAAGCGTCGGTCCCGAAACGGTGCGCAGCCGAGATATGCAGCCCGACCATGCCCAGCTTTTCTACGGAATGTCCTGTGATCTCGCTCATTGATAGTCACCCTTGCGGAAAAATTTAGTCATTATCAGTGCGTCCTCGGTCGGATTTTCATAGAATCTCTTGCGACGTCCGACTTGCGAGAACTCCATCTTCTCGTAAAGCTTGATCGCACTGTCGTTGCTCTCCCGCACCTCAAGAGTCAGAGAACTGCATTCTCCGCAGGTCGTCAGCGCTTTCATGATAAGCTTCTGTGCGATACCCTGTCTCCGAAACTGCGGCAGGACTGCAATATTGTTGATAAGCGCCATGGGCGGAGTAAGCCAGAGGTTGACAAATCCAGCAGCCTCGCCGTCGTTGTAGGCGATGAACGTTCTTGAGAAATCAAGCGACAGTTCCTCACGGAACTGCTCGGCAGTCCAGGGACGGTCGGAAAAGCAAGTCTGCTCGATGTGCGCAGCATCGTTGTAACTTTCCTCTGTCATTGGTCTGATGTCAAGCATTGTCCTTGCCCTCCAGATAGGCAGTGTAAAGCTCGCCTTTTGAGAAAGGGGAGACCTTTGCGATCTCGCGGCAGGCATCGGCTGGACGCATACCCTTTTCTGCAAGAGCGGCTACCTGATCCAGTGCGACTTCAATACTGTCCATATTTTCGGACTGTTCCGCCTGTGCTCCTTCGATGATGAGTACAAACTCACCCTTCGGCTTGTTGGCGCTGTAAAATTCCACCGCCTCGGAAAGGGTGGTGCGGCGAACCTCTTCGTGTATCTTAGTGAGCTCGCGGCAGATGGCTATCCGCCTGTCGCCCAGGAAATCAAGCAGATCTGCAAGAGTAGAGTTCAGTTTGTGCGGAGCCTCGTAGAAGATAAGTGTGTCAGGGCATTCGCGGATCGCCGCCAGATGCGCCTGACGCTGCTTTTTATTTACTGAAAGAAATCCGCGGAAGCTGAAATTCTGCGTAGAAAGACCGCTGATGGCAATTGCAGACATAGCTGCCGTCGGGCCGGGGACTACCTTGACCTCGACTCCAAGCTCGGCACAGCGTTTTACAAGAAGTTCACCGGGGTCGGAGATGCATGGCATACCAGCATCTGTTACTACTGCTGCTGTCTCGCCCGACAGTATCCTTTGAGCGATCTGCTCTCCGACAGCGCCTGCGTTATGCTCGTGGTAGCTTACAAGTGGCTTTTTGATCTCAAAGTAATTCAGAAGTTTTGCCGAAACGCGGGTGTCTTCTGCGCAGATGAAGTCCACGCTTTTGAGCGTTTCCACTGCACGGTAGGTCATATCACCAAGATTGCCGATCGGCGTTCCGACTATATATAAAATACCCATAGTGTCACCTGATTTCATTTGCTATCTTATTATTATAGCACACTTACGTAAGTATTGCAAGCAGGGTCGGGCATTCTTTTTTAAATATTCACAAGTAAAAAAGGACTCCGAAGAGTCCTTTTGTGTAAAACTATCCATTTTCTGTAACAACTCTCTCTGCCAGTTTTCTGAGTTGCTCCAAAGTGCATATCTCTCCGCACTCCCGACGATATCCTGCCGCACCGTGTAAGCCCTTGACATACCAGATCACGTTGTGCCGCATTTCCTTCATGGCTACTGTCTCGCCAACGTCGCCGCAGAGCATTTCGGCGTGTCGGAGCATTATTTCCATTCGTTCGGATACCGGCTTTTCGGGAAGCAGTTCCCCTGTTTCAAGATAGTGACGAACTTCCTCAAAAATCCATGGTCTGCCGTAACTTCCGCGGCCGATCATTACAAGGTCGCAGCCTGTCTGCTCGTACATTGCCTTGCAGTCCTCAGCGGAATCAACGTCGCCATTGCCGATGACGGGAATGCTTACAGCTTGCTTTACCTGTCTGATCATCTCTCGGTCGGCGCGTCCGGAATAGAACTGCTGTCGTGTCCGTCCGTGAACGGTGATCGCTGAAGCGCCGGCTTGCTCCATCCGCTTACCAAATTCGACTGCATTAATAGAGCTGTCGTCCCAGCCGATACGCATTTTAATTGTGACGGGACAATCAGCGTTCTTCACCGCAGCAGCGCAGATCTTTTCAGCTGTTTCGGGCACTTTCATCAGTGCAGAACCGCTGCCGCCGCTGACGATCTTCGGTACGGGACACCCCATGTTTATGTCAATGATGTCCGGCTTGTACTTGCCAAGCATATATGCCGCCCTGCCTACAAACTCAGGGTCTTCGCCGAACAGCTGCAGTGCTGTCGGTCTGTCGGTGTCGTCCAGTACACACATCTTTGCCGACTTTTTGTCGCCGTAGCAGAGCCCCTTTGAGGAGATCATCTCGCTGACAGTATAGCAGGCGCCGAATTCACGGCATATCAGCCTGTAAGTTCTGTCCGCCACCGAAGCCATGGGGGCCAGTGCTGCTGTGCGTTCTATTTTCACGTTTCCTATGTTAATGTAGTTCATATCCGATCCTTTTTTTATTTATTTCAAGTGTTTAATATTATATCACAGCATTCGGGATATGTCAATACGCGAAAAAGAGGACTCTCTGCAAGTCCTCTTTTGTACTGTTAAAATGTAAGTCTCGTCAGCCGCCGAGCGCAGCCATCTGTTTGTTCATCTCTTCGACTTCGGTTTCGACGGTGGCAGAGTACTTCTCACGAACCTGAGCCCATGTAGGCTGGTTGCCGTCCTCGTCGATGGAAGCTACCGCGCTGTACATATAGTCGGCAAGCTTCTGGTTGCCGTCGAAGCTCTTTTCGTCTGCAAGCACGTTGGAAATCCCGAAGATGTAGTCAAACATCATCATGTAGTCCGCGGAAACAACATCCTGACGTACCTGATACATCTCTTCTGTCCAGTAAGGATTGTTCTCGAAGAACTTGTCCTTGTTTGTCTGCTCGTACTCAGGGTCTGTCTTTGCAACACGGCAGCACTCAAACCATGTTTTTACAGCGTCTGCCTTGTCGGAACCCTTGACCCACATAAATGCGGTCATGTCGGATGTGGTTATCTTCTGCGGATTGTCGTCGCTCATGGGTATCGGAACAACTCCCCAGTTGTCGTCCTCCTTCGGACCCGAAGCTCCTGTGTAAGCCCAGTCGCCCATGCCGTAAAACAGAATGTTCTGCTTGAAGCATTCGTTGGCGGAGCCTATCCAGCCGTCTTTTATTAGGCCGTTCTTGTTCATGTCGTAAAGCAAATTCTCGGCTTTTTCGATATCGGGGTCAAGAAGATTGCTTACGAATTTGTTGTTGGGCTGATCGTATTCTATCATACGCTTGCCGGTCTGCTGAACGAAGTGGTTCTTGAAGAATCCGTTCACGCCGGCTCTTTCTTCGTCGCCGCTGGCATTACCTACATATTCTGTCATAATGTTGATCCAGTTGCTCCATGTCCAGTTGCCGTCAACATAGAGCTGGTAGGGATCCTCAAGACCTTCGGCTTCTATGACAGCAGCGTTGTAGCAAAGCATCGCCGACGCCTGATATCCGAGAGGAGCAACATAATGCTTGCCGCGCAGCATGAACTGGTCGGCAACTTCCTTTGTGGGCGCCCAGAGATCGTCCTCGAAATCAACGAGATCGTCTATGGGGTTGTACATATCCTTGACAATGTGGGCAGGGAAGGCTATCCACTCGTACTTGAAGATGTCGGGGATATCCTTGTTAGCAGTGATGGCAGAAGCCAGCTTGTCAAAGCGCTGCTCGTGCGTAGTGGGAGTAAACTTTATTGAACCGCCTTTCTGCTGGAAAAGCGTCAGCTCTGTCGAAGTTTCCTTGTTGCCCTTTGTAGGATTGAGGTCGCCCTCGCCGAGATACAGAAGCTCTGTGTCAGCACCTTCGGGGATTTCTGATATCTGATCGCTCTCTTCTACTTCAACGTTGTTTGTAGGTTCAAAGCTCTCATCGGTCTTGCTTTCTGTCTTTGAACTTCCGCAGGAGCATACGGCGGCTGCCATTCCCAGCGCCATAATTCCTGCAAGTATACGTTTGTGATTTTTCATAACACAACGTCCTTTCTGTATGTGGGGATCAGTTCTTGCTTATGTATTCCTTGATAGCGTCATTTATATTTTTAAGTTCCGA
>CAMVIL010000135.1 GCA_947167535.1 uncultured Ruminococcus sp.
CAAGGAGCCATTTCACCGCCCCGCTGGAGCCCGTCTGCCACTCGATGCTGCCGTTCCTGATGACGGCGTCCAGCACGGGATGGCTGTCCTCGTAGAGCTTGAGCAACAGGTTTGTCGCCCATGATATCAGCTTCATGCCGATGAGCATCACGATAATGCAGACAGGCAGATACTTCATCAGCGAGTTCCTGAGCGAACCCTGCGGCTGTTTCATTTTACCCATTTGTATCCCATTCCCCATACAGTCTCGATGTGTTTTTCCTCGCCAACCTTGCCGAGCTTTGCGCGTATCCTGCGGATGTGCTCAGCCACCACCGCGCTGTCGCCTTCGGCGTCGTAGCCCCACACCCGCTCATAGATGCGCTCCTTGTCGTACACCTGCCCCGCGTTTTTCGAGAGGAGCTCGATTATCTGGAACTCCTTCTTCGCGAGGCTTATCTTGAGGAAGGTGCCGTTCTAAAGGGAAGCCCCAGTATCACAGATTACTTTGCGGCAGACTGCTGCGCGCAGAATGAGGCGGGAGTAGGTTGTGGTGATTATGTCAGTGGTGGCCACTTGCTTCTGGGAGTTGGCGTAAATAATGTAACAATAAGGACCTCGCGGTGGTCTCTGCGGATGTGCGCCGCCACCCTCGCGGACAGCTCCTCCAGCGAAAACGGCTTGATGACATAGTCGTCGCCCCCCGCCGCAAAGCCCGCCACTTTGTCCGAGTCCTCGATCCGTGCGGTGAGGAAGATTATCGGGCAGGAGACCTCCTCGCGTATCCTGCGGCAGACCGAGAGCCCGTCGAGCTCGGGCATATTTATGTCCAGCAGGATAAGGTCGGGCGCCTTCGAGACCGCCTCCACCGCCTCTGCGCCGTTTCTTGCCGTCAGCACGAGGTATCCCCCGATCTCGAAAAAGTCCTTGATGAGGCTCACCACATCGGGCTCGTCGTCGGCTATCAGTATCTTATACATATCATATCCTCCGTAGGTGGGTTTTCGTCTGTTTATGATTATACATCAAATGCACACCGTTGTCAACGCCGTCCCGCTTCCAATACATATTTGCCGTATCTGCTGATTTATACGGTCTCGGGTGGACTAATTAGTCCGAAAAATATTAAGCAGATAAAAAGAAAATAAACTGGATCGCAGTTATTTTAGCAAATAAAAAAAAATTTACTTTTAACCCCCTTGACTGATGGCGCAAAGGCGTGGTATAATTGTACCAAAGTTTTTTAGCGCTATTGCGCAACTTTTGTGAGGTGAGTCTATGAAGTAGTTGGAAAAACCAGTTGAAAGGCTGACAATAGACAACTGAGAACGTACAAACCGTAAAAGGTCTGCACAAATTTCCTTGTCTTTGCCGGCGGGGACCTGACGGTAACGGGTCCCGAATAGTTTTTGGGAAAAACCTATTATGAAATTTGAGAAAGTGAGGACATTTACCAATGAGGAATTTCATCTCTAAGCGTGTGGTAAGCGCTGTATTAGCAGGTCTGATACTCGTCACCCCCACATCGCTTACAAAACTGGACATCAGCGCTTCAGCTGACAAGGTACTGTACACAAGCCCGTCCAACACCCGTGACGCAGGCTGGTACAATAACTACCACCACGAGATCTGGCAGGCAGACACCCCGAATTCGTCTACCATGACACTTCATGACAACGACGGCGGATTCAGCACTTCCTGGAAGTGCGGTCCCAACGGCTCGCAGGGCAACTTCCTCGCCAGACGCGGTCTTTTCTATGATCTGAACAACCCCAAGACATGGAAAGACTACGAAGGCTTCACCTGCGACTTCGACTGCAACTGGTCGGCAGGTTCTTCGGGCAACTCCCGTATCTGCATCTACGGCTGGTCTCAGAATCCTCTCGTTGAGTACTACATCATCGAGGACTGGAAGAACTGGAATCCCGGTATGGATCCCAACGCTACCTACAAGGGCTCCGCTTACATCGACGGAAGCAACTATAAGATCTACACCAGCGACAGAAACTCCTATACCATCGAGGGCAACAAGCCTTTCACACAGTATATCAGCATCCGTGAGAAGACAAGAACTTCGGGTACCATAAGCATTTCCGAGCACTTCAAGGAATGGGAAAAGCTTAACATGAAGATGGGCAACTTATATGAGGTAGCTTTCAACGTTGAAGGCTGGGAGAGCGATGGCGAGGCTAACGTTAACTGCACCATCAAGGAAGGCAAGACCACTCCTGTCCCCGAGCCCGATCCCGTCGAGCCCGACGCTAACGGCGATTACTTCTCCAGCACCTTCGAGTCCGGCAAGGACGACTGGTCAGGCAGAGGCGCTGCTTCCGTTTCCCTCGACAACAAGAACTACTACGGCGGAAATCAGTCTCTGTTCGTAAGCGGCAGGACCAGTGAGTGGAACGGCGCAGCTATCAATCTTGACTCTGCGGCTTTCGTGCCCGGAAATACTTACAGCTTCAGCACAGGCGTTCTCCAGAAGAGCGGCTCGGCTACCAACATGAAGCTCACTCTCCAGTACAGCGATTCCACAGGTACCAACTATGCAGAGGTCGCTTCCGCAACTGCAAATAGCGGCGAGTGGACAAAGCTTGAGAACACAGCTTATACCATCCCCGCAGGCGCATCGGATATGATCCTTTACGTAGAAGCTCCCGACAGCCTCACCGATTTCTACATCGACAACGCTCAGGGTTCCATCTCGGGCAAGGCTTCTTCCGTTACAACAGGCAAGGGCACCGTTGAGGGTTCCACTTCTCAGGATCCCGATCCTCTGCCCATCTACAACACTTACCCCCACTACATCAACGCAGAGACCAATGCTCAGTACCACCAGATCAGATTCACATGGGAAGAGCTCTCGGGCGCTGACAGATACGGCATCGCTGTATATCTGGCAGGCAAGTGGAGGATCCAGACCCAGAGTCTGACCACCAACTCCTTCACATCTCCCAAGAACCTGACTCCCGGCAAGACCTACAAGGTAGCGATCGCCGCGAGAGTAAACGGCAGCTGGGACGTTGCAAACGCCATCAAGAATGCTGTAACTGTTACCGTAAGGTAAGTAAAGACAAGCATCACGCACCTACGATATAAGTCATTAAGCGAAACGGCTCCGCACAAAACGCGGAGCTGTTTGCTTTTGTGCGGGCAAAAAAAGACCGTACAGTCTGATCTGCACGGTCTTGAAATATCAGCTCTTGGCAGCTTTGTAGAACTCGGCCTTGTCCTGCTTGCAGGCGGCCTCTGCGTCTATGAATACCTGACGGTAATTGCGGTGCTTTTCGGGGTCGTAGCTTGCGGTGCCCTTCGCGAGGGAGAGACGGTTGTCCATCTGGTGATCGTGGTTGTACTGCTCGATGGCTTCCTCCACCTTCTTGAAGTATTTCTCCATATCGAACCAGTTCGCCTTCTCGATGAGTATTACGAACTCGTCGCCTGTGATGTGGTAGACATTTTCTTTGCCGAATACGTCTTTCAGTATCTTTGCGCACTCGTACATCAGATTGTCGCCCGCTTCAAAGCCGAAGTGGGTGTATATCTTCTTGATTCCGTTGATGTCAAAGAACGCCACCGAGAAATCCGCCTTGTCAGCGGTGATGCTGATGTCCAGCTCCTGTATCCTGTGGCGGTAGGCGGCCTTGTTGTTGACGCCTGTGGTGGCGTCGGTGTAGACCTCTTTGTCGATGTAGTTGAGATACTTCCGGAGCTTCTGATATATAGCCCTGATGTTGTCGCTCAGCTCGTCGTATTCGTGGTGGTGATTCTTCTGTTCATTCTCACCTATGGCGAGGGTCTTCAGCAGAGCGCTCTTGTGGTCGGGGAGCATATCCAGCTTCTTGATGGAGCTCTTCATGATGATGCTGTCAATGCGCTCGGTCTCGCGCTCCAGCTCCTTCATGCTGACCAGCACCTCGTAGAATCTCTTCCTGTTCTCGGACATAATGAGTGCCGACAGCACGATACCGAGACTTAAAGCCACCATAGTCAGGATAGCGGCGACTGCTCCGTTGGTGCTCATAGTTTTGCGGTACCATTCCGCGTTGAAGTCAACGCCGATTATGCCGACGACGCTGCCCTTTGAATCAAAGACGGGGCTGTAAGCCGAATAGAATGTGCCCCAGTCATCGGTGTGAGGTTTCTTCTCAACGGAAGGCTTGCCGCCCGCTGCGAACTTGAGTTCGGGGGTGATGGTGATACTCTCACCGAAAACAGCGGGGTCTTCCATATCGGGGTCGATAACGAAGATGTATTTGTCCTCCGACTCGCGCCTGATGCAGTAGATATAGGACAGCTCGATGTTAGTCTGGAAAATCCTCAGCTCTTCCAGCGCCGCGTTGTACTCGGGAGAGCCGACATCGGCGTCGGTCATACCCGAGATGTAATCTCCGTTTATCATATCGGCAGCGGTATTGGCAACGTCGAGCATACGGCTTTCTATCTGACCGCGAAGCTCTCTTTTCGACATGAGCATCAGCGCCGAGCTGGTCACGACGTTAGTGAGCAGCAGCAGTACAAGTGCAAGAATAAAATTTCGCTTGCCTGTTTTAACTCTTCTTTCGTTATTATCCATATCGCACCTCCTGTTTTTCGGTCTATTTACGGTGTTTCGAGATCAAGTTTTTTGAAAATATTTTACTAGCTATTAATATTATACCATAAATTACACCATTTGTCAACAGAAAATACGGTAATTATACACATTTTCAAAATATTTTTTTTTGATGTTTTGTACATATCGACGCGCTGTTTTTTGTGCGAAAGGACGTATCCCGCCTCCTGACAGAACAGTCCGCCAGCTTTATCGTAAGCAACATGAGGTCGCCCGTGAAGGCTCTGACATGGCAGCGGTATCCCGAACATTTACAGCATCTGGGACAAGCAGGGCTGGGAAGCTCCTATCATCA
>CAMVIL010000136.1 GCA_947167535.1 uncultured Ruminococcus sp.
GACATACACGGCGGTCTGAGAGACTGCTTCACAGACCTGATGAGAAACGTCAAAGAGCAGTTCGGAGTTGAGCTGACAAGTGCGGCGGGGCTCGGTATCTCGGCTATGATGCACGGATACCTCGTGTTCGACGAGAACGACCGTCTGCTCACTCCCTTCCGCACATGGCGAAACTCCATCACGGGAGAGGCGGCGGCAAAGCTCACAGAAGCGCTGGGCTTCAACATCCCCGAGCGCTGGAGTGCGGCTCACTACTATCAGGCTATACTCAACAAGGAAGAGCACATCCCCAAGGCGGCGTTCATCACAACGCTGGCGGGATATGTGCATATGCTCCTTACTGGAGAAAAGGTCATAGGCATGGGCGACGCTTCGGGTATGTTCCCGATAGACCCCGAGACCCGCGACTATGACAAGAAAATGCTGACAAAATTCGACGAGCTGACAGCGGGGACTTCCTGCACAAGAAAGCTCATCGAAGTGTTACCTAAGATCGTCAGGGTAGGCGAATGCGCAGGTACTCTTACCGAGGAAGGCGCCAAGCTCCTTGACCCCAGCGGAACTTTTGGCGCGGGCGTACCCCTTTGCCCGCCCGAAGGCGACGCTCAGACCGGAATGGTCGCCACCAACAGCATCACTCCCAAGACTGGAAATGTTTCGGCGGGCACCTCGATATTCTCCATGATCGTGCTTGAGAACAACCTCAGGGCTGTTCACCGCGAGATAGACATAGTCACTACCCCCGACGGCGACCCCGTCGCGATGGTACACTGCAACAACTGCACCACCGACCTCGACGCGTGGGTCAAGCTGTTCGGCGGTCTGCTGGACCGCGCAGGGGCTTCGATGCCGAAGGGCAAGCTTTACGACACCCTCTACGAGCTGGCTGACGAGGGCGACCCCGACTGCTCGGGGATAGTTGCATACAACTACTACGCAGGCGAGCAGGTCACGGAACTTCCAGAAGGCAGACCGATGGTCTTCCGCTCCCCCGAATCCAGGTTCACGATACAGAACCTGATGCGAAGCCTTATATACTCCACCGTTGCCACCCTCAAAATAGGCATGGATATACTCACGGCCGAGGAGAAGGTCAAGCTCGACAGGATATACGCTCACGGCGGTCTGTTCAAGACCCCTGTCCCCAGCCAGAGCGTGCTGGCGGCGGCACTGGGAAGCGACGTCACCCTCATGAGGACAGCAGGCGAGGGCGGCGCGTGGGGGATCGCTCTGCTGGCGGCTTACATGGTACGTCCCGACAAGAGCGAGACGCTCAGCGGCTTCCTCAACGCTCACGTTTTCGCAGGCGCAGAGGGCAGCACCGTTTCTCCCAAGCCCCGCGATATCGAAGGCATCGAGAGCTACATGAAGCTCTACAAGGCAGGACTCGGCGCAGAACGCGCAGCAGTTCTAGCATAGAAAGGAAAATAGGATATGAAATTTTGGTTTGTCACAGGCTCTCAGTTTCTTTACGGCGAGGAGACACTCAGGCAGGTAGAGGCTAACTCCAAGGAGATAGTCGCGGGGCTCAGACTCCCCTTTCCTGTGGAGTACAAGCTCACCGCCAAGACCGAAAGAGAAATAGAAAAGATCGTCAAGGAAGCAAACTACGATGACGAGTGCGCCGGCATCATAACCTTCTGCCACACATTCTCGCCGTCCAAGATGTGGATAAACGGTCTGGCACTGCTGCAGAAGCCGTGGCTGCACTTCCATACCCAGTTCAACGAGAGCATTCCCGACAGCGAGATTGACATGGACTACATGAACCTGCACCAGTCGGCACACGGCGACCGCGAGCACGGCTTCATCGGCTCCAGACTGCGCATACCCCGCGCTGTTGTGGCGGGCTACTGGAAAGACCCCGCCGTTCAGCAGCAGATCGCCGACTGGCAGAGAGCTGCGGTGGGTGTCATGTACAGCAAGCAGCTGAAGATCATCCGCTTCGGCGACAATATGCGCGAGGTGGCTGTTACCGAAGGCGACAAGGTAGAGGTACAGCTGAAGCTCGGCTGGCAGGTGAATACCTGGGGCGTGGGCGATCTTGTGGAAGTGATGAACGCGGTCACCGACAAGGAGATCGACTCGCTCATGAAGGAGTACGCATCTCTTTACAGCTTCGATGAGAAGGATACAGAGGCCATCCGCTATCAGGCTCGCGAGGAGATCGCCATCGAGAAGATGCTCGTCCGCGAGGGTGCGCAGGCGTTCTCGAACACCTTCCAGGATCTGCACGGCATGAGGCAGCTCCCCGGACTTGCGGCTCAGCATCTTATGCAGAAGGGCTACGGCTTCGGCGCTGAGGGCGACTGGAAAACGGCGGGACTGACAGCACTCATCAAGGCAATGTATCCCGACGGGTGCGCGTCCTTTATGGAGGACTACACCTACGACTACACCCACGGGCTGATACTCGGTGCGCATATGCTCGAGGTATGCCCGACCATCGCGGCTGACAAGCCCCGCATAGAAGTCCACCCGCTGGGCATCGGCGACAAGGAGCCACCCGCCAGACTGGTATTTGAAGGCAAGGAGGGCGCCGCAAAAGCGCTTTCTATGAGAGACATAGGCGGAAGGCTAAGGCTTATCGCGCAGGACGTGGAGTGCGTCAAGCCGATAAGCCCGATGCCCAACCTGCCCGTCGCAAGGACAATGTGGAGACCCGCACCCAACTTCTTAGACGGTCTCAAATGCTGGATAACGGCAGGCGGTGCGCACCACACCGTGCTTTCCTACGACATAACCACGCAGACTCTGCGTGATCTCGCCCGCGTAATGGGTATCGAGCTGGTGGAGATAAACGCTTCCACCGAGCCCTACGCTCTCGAGCGCGACCTGAAGCTGGGCGACATCATCTACGGACGTTAACGACCATTACTTACCTCTCACGACCAAAAAAGGTTCGGCAAAAAAGTCCGGAGATCGGCAGCAAGCTGGTCTCCGGACTGTTTGCGTTTTGAAGACGAACAGGCAACACCGCTTTGTAAGATCATACAAATTCGGGCAGGGATTATTGTTTAACCGGTAGAAAGAACGGTTTAATGATTTACTTAATTCTTCTTAACGTTGACATTTTGTGGATGGTAGTATATTATTAAATATAAGGAATTTATATTTCAAAAGGAGGCGTTATTATGATAAAAAGAATACTTTCGGCAGTGCTGGCGTTGGTCACAGTGGCAAGCAGTGTTGTGTCGGTGTCGGCTGTGGCTCCGGATCTGAGCTTAGATCCGGTGGACTATTCGACCCTCGATCCGAGCACGAATTTTAACTACACCGACAAAGGCGATTCCATCGAGATAACAGGATACATCGGGTCAGGCACCGAGCTCACCATTCCCGAGACTATTGACGACAAACCCGTCACAAGCATCGGAGACTATGCATTCTATAACAGCAATCTTAAAAAGGTCGTGCTTCCCGACAGCATTACGGATATCGGCATCTCTGCTTTTGGGAGCTGTGGGTATCTGAAGGATGTAAACTTCCCGCGCAGTTTAAAAACCATCGGGAACTCCTGTTTTGCGTTCTGCGGAATGTCGCACATAGAACTGCCTGACGGTCTTGAGCGCATCGGCAAAGAAGCATTTGCATTCTGCTATTCACTGCAAGAAGCCTATATCCCCGAGAGCGTCACATATATCGGCGACCGCGCTTTTAGTGACTGTTCAAATCTCATATCCGCAAAGCTGCCGAGCAATACCGAAAGGATACGCAGCAGTACTTTTGCTTTTTGCGGTAAACTGAAAGACTTTGAGATCCCCGACAGCGTTACGAGGATCGATGATTGTGCATTCTATCAGTGCAACAGTCTGGAAGATCTCAAGATCCCCGACGGCGTCAAGGTCATCGGGAATGAAGTTTTCATCTCCTGCGACAATCTGAAGATCGACAAGCTGCCTGAGAGTCTTGAAAAGATAGGCAGCCGCGCATTTGCCGACTGCAAGAATATCACAAAGCTTCACATCTCCGACATTCTGACGGAGCTCGATAGTACATCTTTTGCCAACTGCTCTCTCGAAAGCATAACCGTAGATGAGAACAATCCCGTATACTGCTGCGTTGACGGGGCGCTGGTAAAAAAGGATATGTCAGAGCTGCTCATCTTCCCGAGCTGTTCGGGAGCCGAGAGCTATACCGTACCCGACGGCGTAAAGGTGATATGCAACGGAGCTTTCAGCCGCTGCAGCACCCTCAGAAGCGTACACCTGCCCGACAGTCTGAACAGTATCGGTGAAGACGCCTTCTTTGGCTGCTCAAGTCTTTCTGACATAACGCTTCCGAAGGATCTGAAGATAATAAACGCCGGTGCTTTTTGCGGCTGCACGAGCCTGACGGAGATGATAATCCCCGACGGTGTCACTACTATCGGCGAAGATGCTTTTTGCGAATGCACAGGTCTTACAAGCATGATAATACCCGACAGTGTGGAAAGTATCGAAGATAATGCTTTCACATCCTGCTCAGAGCTTAAAAGCATTGTTATCGGAAAAGGCGCGCAAAAGATCGGATCCTGTGCATTTTTCAATTGCACCGCTCTGACCGACGTGACGTTCGACAGCGACAGCAGGTTGGAGTTCATCGATTCACGCGCGTTCGAGAACTGCGTAAATCTTAACAACATCAGTATCCCCGACGGCACAAAGACTATCCAGTCAGAGGCTTTCAGCAGCTGCACAAGTCTTACCGAAGTGAAGATCCCCGAAAGTGTACGAACTATTCATGCAGGTGCGTTCTGGGAGTGCAAAAGACTCAAAAAGGTATGGATAATGAACGCCACAGCTGATATCCGTTCGATGGTATTCAACAGATGCAGCCACAGCCTTACCATCTACTGCCACAACGGTTCGACTGCGGCTGAGCACGCGGCAAAGCGCAGTAT
>CAMVIL010000137.1 GCA_947167535.1 uncultured Ruminococcus sp.
CTTCACCGATCATATGCGGCTGTCGCTCGGCTTTTCCCCGAAACGCTTCACGTAAGCCTTATAGAAAACCGAATAATCGCTGAAGCCGCAGTCCTCAGCGGCTTTTTTTGCACTCTTGCCGCTTTGCAGGAGCTCTCTTGCCCTGACAAGCCTCTTGGCGGTGATGTACGCCCATGGCGAGGCTCCCGTAGCTTCCTTGAACAGCCGTGTGAATTGGGAAGCGCTTAAAAAGAAATGCTCTGCCAGCTTCTCGACGGTGATCTCCCTGCACAGCATATCGTTGACATATCTCACCATCTGTTCGCTGATAGTCGGCTCGGACGGCTTGCTGTCAGCACTTTTCAGTTCCGGACTATCCAGTATGGCTGCAAGCTTTGTGATAAACAGAAGTGTCCTGCCGTAGTCGTCCCCTTCATAGTAAGCAAGCTCGCGCAGAGTGCTGTCAAGCCCTCGGATACAATAGTGATTCTGCCTTCCCAGCGGTCGGTCTGTATATGGCTTCATAAGCCTTCGCTCGGGGTCAAAGCTGTCGAAGATGCTGACCGGAAAATTAACTGCGTATCTCTCATATAGCTCTCTGCTCAGAAATCGGGCACAGTGCGCTTCTCCGGGACGCATGATGAGCATACTTCCCCTTTCCAGCGGATAGACCGAGCCCTCAACAAGATACTGAGCATTGCCCGAAATAAAATAGAACAGCTCGCAGCGGTCGTGTATGTGAAAATCAAAGCCTTTGCTGTCGGGCGCTTCGTCTACTGCATGACGTATATACAGGCCGCCTCTGTCGCTTTCTTTCAAAAAGTCCATACTCTCTCACCCTCCATGATTATATCATATCATATCCTGCGTGAAATTGCAATATATGATGGCGATTTTTGCAATTGAAATGCAATTCAGTTTGTGATAATATAAGATCAACAAAACAGATCGGAGGGAATACCATGAGATTCAGACTTGCAGCATTCGCAGACGAAGCAGCAAACGACCTTGCCGGACAGATCGAAGCCATGCAGAAAAACGGTATCACACTTCTGGAGATCAGAGGCGTTGACGGCGAGAACATCGACGGTATATCAAAGGCAAAGGCCAGAGTCCTGCGTAAGATATTAGACTATGTCGGTATCGGTGTGTGGTCGCTGGGCTCGCCCTTCGGAAAGATCAGCATCAGCGATGACTTCGCACCGCACCTTGAAAGCTTTAAGCACAGTCTTGAGCTTGCGGATATACTGGGAGCTAAGCATATCCGCCTCTTTAGCTTCTACGGCACCACTGACATAGACCCAGTGCTCGAACGGCTGAACGCCTTTATCGACGCCGCAAAGGGTACGGACATTATCCTTTGTCACGAGAACGAAAAGGGCATCTATGGTGACACGGCGGCTAAGTGTCTGGAAATACACAAGGCTCTGCCGCAGCTGAAAGCTGTGTTTGACCCTGCTAACTTTATCCAGTGCGGACAGGACACCAGAGAAGCCTGGGAGCATCTGTCGCCCTATGTTGAGTATATGCACATAAAAGATGCTCTGCCGGACGGCTCGGTGGTGCCGGCAGGCAAGGGCTCTGGCGAGCTGAAATACCTGCTGTCGCAGTATAAGGGCGAGGTGCTGACCGTCGAGCCGCACCTGTCAGTGTTCGAGGGCTTTGATAAACTGGAAACAGAGCAGAAAACAAAAATGCGTTACACCTACCCCGATTCGCTGACAGCCTTCAGGACGGCGGTAGATTCGCTGAAAGAGTTAACAGGAGGTGGACTTAATGGATAAGCTGAGACTTGGTATAATCGGAATGGGAAATATGGGCAGTGGACATCTGGGGTATATCCAAAGCGGAGAATGCCCGAGAGTCGAGGTGACGGCATTTGCTGATATCGCCCCTGAAAAGCTCAAAAGAACGATGGAAAAGATTCCGTCTGCGGCGGCTTTTGACAGCGCAGATGATCTTATAAAAAGCGGGCTTGCCGACGCCGTACTGATAGCTGTTCCGCACTACGACCACCCGACCATTGCAGTTAAGGCGTTTGAACACGGTCTGCACGTCCTGACAGAGAAACCTGCCGGAGTATACACCCGTCAGGTGAGAGAGATGAACGATGCCGCAAATAAGTCGGGCAAATGCTTCGGGATAATGTTCAATCAGCGGACAAACCCTATCTACGCAAAGGCAAGAGAGATCGTCCGCAGGGGACAGCTTGGGGATACCAAGCGGCTCGTCTGGATAGTCACCAACTGGTACAGAACACAAGCCTACTACGACTCTGGCTCATGGCGTGCGACATGGAACGGCGAGGGCGGCGGCGTGCTGCTCAATCAGGCTCCGCACAATCTCGACCTGTGGCAGTGGATCTTCGGAATGCCGAAGCGTATCCGCGCTTTCTGCGCTGTGGGCAAGTACCATAAAATCGGCGTTGAGGACGATGTGACGATCTACGGCGAGTACGAAAACGGCGCAACGGCAACGTTCATCACCACCACAGGCGAAGCACCGGGCTCCAACAGGCTGGAGATATCCGGTACTAAGGGCAAGCTTGTTTTGGAGGACGGTAAGCTTAAATGGTGGAGGCTCAAAGAGGACGAACGCCTTACCTGTGCCTTGTGCAAAAACGGCTTTGTCTGGCCAGAGAGCTTTTATGAAGAATTCACCGCTCCCGAACCCGACGGTCATCCCGAGATACTCAACAATTTTGCAGACCATATCCTCGACGGTGCACCGCTGCTGGCTCCCGGTGAGGAGGGGCTGAACTCCCTGTCGATATCCAACGCCGCATACCTCTCCTCATGGACGGACGGCTGGGCAGAGATACCGGTAGCTGAGGAGCTCTTTGAGGAGCATCTGGCTGAGCTGTGTCGGGGTGAAAAAGTTACAAAGAGACCGCCCCTTGTGAGCGAACCTGCCGAGAAACTGACCGAACGCTGGAGGGTACGCTGGTGAACGCCTTTCTGCTCATGGCAGGGGTCACTGCCTGCTACACTTTCAGCTCCCTCAGCGACAAGTACGCCGCTGCAAAAGCAAAGTTTAAGCCCGACGAGTTCACCTTTCTGATGTGTGCGACCATGTCGCTGTTTCTGGCGCTGACTCTGCCGTTTCAGAATGTTGCTTTTTCGTTAGTGTGGCAGACTTTTGCGGGGGTGGCGCTGGTCGCGGTCTGTAAGCTGCTTGAGTTCAGAATGAGCGTGCTTGTTCTGAAGGAGATGTCGGCATTCGAGCTTAAAGCATGGCTCGGTGTGACGCTCTTCGTGTCCTACTTTACGGATGTTTTTATGGGAGAGAAAATAAGCGTCCTGCGGCTGCTTTTTATAGGTCTGGCGGTGCTCGGACTTGTGCTGCTGGTCCGCACGGATAAAGCCGTGAAGATAAACTATAAGCGTATAGCTCTGCCTCTGACCCTGTACCTTGCCGCAAAATTCGGCTATGGTCTGACTATACGCGGCTTTTCGGAATACGCTTCGTCGATAATGCTGCTCCTGCCGGGACTCGTTGCGGCGGCGCTGATATGTCTGCCCGGAGTACGCTTTAAAGCCTACAAAGATAAGCCGCAGGGCACACTGAACGTTGTCCTCGCACGTATACCCAACACCGCAGGGATGCTGATGGAAAACGCCGTTATCGCTGTAAGTCTTTCCGACTACTCGCTGATACAGCCAATGATCCTCGTGACGCTGTTTATAATAGGTATCATAAGGCGAGAATCCTGCTCGAAGGCGAATATAATCGGTAGTCTGCTGGCTGTCACGGGGATATTGGGATTTCAGATCGTAAAAGCATTAGGCAACACCGCATAACCACCGGCTAACGCCTTTGCACGCCATATACTTGCATATTGACTATTTGCATATTTCATGGTATAATAAATTCAGCGGGGTGATACCATGAAACGAATGACCACAAAGGAGATTCTTGCCGAGTCCTTCCTGGAACTTACCGAAACAAATGAAATTTTATAATTTTGCAAAAAAGTAAAATCGTTTTATATACGGCTGATTTTCCATATGGACATTCTGCCGTTTCTCTGCTATGATTGAATTACGGTAATAACCGAACAGATCATAACGGAGGTAATTAAAATGGCTGACAACAAGAAAATAATCGAAGGATTACAGGCGATCGTAACAGGACTTTCCCAGCAGGCGATCGGACACGCTATCCAGTCGAAAATCTTTGCGGCGAAGGGCTTCTCTAAGCTCGGCGAGAAGTACGCAGAGCATACCGATGAGGAGCTTGGTTATGTGAAAAAGTGCATCGACCGCATCCTCGATCTCGGCGGTGAGGTGAAGAACGAGACCAAGCCTGAAACCCCCGTATATACCGATGTGGTCGAGTGGATCAAGTACGATCTGCAGGTGTCTAAGGACGGCCTTGCGTGGCTGAAAACGGTCGTCGAGGAAGCAAGAGACGATTACACCACCTTCGATATCCTCAAGGAATACTACCGGGACGAGGAAGAGGATATGTACTGGGCAGAGCAGCAGCTTGAGCTGATCGAGAAGATAGGCGTCCAGAACTGGCTGAACCAGCAGCTTTGAGCGCAATGATTCCCGACAATGTAAAAAAGGTTTTCGAGGAGAACCTGTGGTATATAGCGACCTGCGGCGGGGAGCCGAATGTGGTTCCCGTGGGGTTCAAGTGCGTGTGCGGAGACGGCAGGCTTGCGATAGGGGCTGTGCTGCTTGATACGACCCTCGAAAATATCAGGGCAAACAGCAGGGTGGCAGTAGCCGCCGCAAATCCGCTGACGGGCGAAGCCTATCAGATAAAAGGTACGGCAGAGCTTGTGACCGAGGGCGAAGCGTATGAGCATTACAATAAGCTCACCGAGGATACTTTCAAGAAAGCGGCTGCGGCGGCGGTTGTGGTGGCTGCGGCGGCGGTTGTGGTGGCTGCGGA
>CAMVIL010000138.1 GCA_947167535.1 uncultured Ruminococcus sp.
TTGAGGGTGATGCAGACGAAATACTCGCCGTCAACTTCGTAAACGGAAGCCAGCGAATACTTGGACTCGTTGGTGAAACCGGTCTTGCCGCCGACGATCTTGGCGTCAGGTTTTTTATCCTCGTCGCGGTCGATGTAGAAGCCTTCATATCTCTGGAAGAAGATGCTCGAAAGCAGTATGCCTTCCTTGTTCTTGTTGGATTTCTTGGTGGTGTGGCTCTCGGCGGAGATTATTTTTATGAACTCCTTGCTCACGCCCTCGGTCTCGAGACCGTACTTGACGATCATCGCCATGTCCATAGCGGTAGAGTAGTGATCCTCGTCGTGGAGACCGCTTGCGTTGGTGAAGTGGGTGCCTGTGAGTCCCAGTTCCTCCACCTTGTCGTTCATCATCTTGACGAAAGCTTCCTCGGAGCCTGCAACGTAGTTTGCAAGACCCAGAGTAGCGTCAGCGCCGCTGGGGAGCATAGCGCCGTACAGCAGATCCTCAACGGTGACTTTCTCGCCTGCCTTGAAGCCTGCAACAGAAGCGTTCTCATCCTGAAGCGACTGGATGTCCTGCTTGGTGAACTTGTATGTGTCCTTGAGATTCTGAGTGTGCTCGATGGCTACGATAACGGTCATGAGCTTTGTCAGAGACGCAGGATAAGCCTTCTTGGTGTAGTTGCGCGCGGTGTAGAGCTTGTTGTTGGAAACGTCAAGCAGTACAGAGTACTTCGCGGTAACATCGGGAAGCTCCATCTTCATGAAGTCAAAGTCCTTCTCGGGGTATATCATCAGAGGCTTGAACTCTTCGGGCTCGGTGTTCTGGTTGTTCTGATTCTCGGTGCCCGCGTCGGAAGTCTCGACGACGATGTTCTTCTCGGGCATACGCTTGTTCTCATCTATCTGAGAGCGTCCGGTGACTACCAGAGCCGCCGTGCCGATGGCAAGCAGCATTATCATTATAAGGATAGCGCAAAGCGCAGCGTTTCCCGCATGGTTTGCCGCTATGCTTTTCATTATATCCGTTTTCCTTTTCATTTCTGTCCTCCTATAATCACGGGTACGCGCATTATCTGTCGTGTCCCGATTATATTTTCCTTTTTATTCGCCCTTCTCCGTCCGTTCGTATTCGGGATGTGCGTCGAGCTTTCCGCTGCTTTGCAGCTCGTCGTAGCATATCTGCAGAATGTCGCGTCTTGTGACGATGCCGATAAACACGCCGCGATCGTCGGTGACGGGAACGAAGTTCTGGTTCATCGACAGCCTGAACAGATCGCCCATAGTCGAGTTGACCGACACAGGCTCGCAGAATACTCTCTTGGGGATATCCGAAACAAGATAATGCTCCAGCCCCGAGAGATCATAGATCTCGTTTTGCAGCATAAACCAGAGGAAGTCACCCTCCGCGAGAGCCTTTACGAACTCTCCGCGGCTGTTGATGACGGGTACTGCCGTAAATTTATGCCTGCGCATCTTCTCTATCGCCTGCCTGACGGTAGTATCCTCGTTGATGTATGCGATCATCGCTTTAGGCTTTAGTATCGAAAGTATATTATTGTTCATAGTGCAGTTTTCGGGAAGCGTATCACTTGCCGTATGTATAGACCAGCTTTGTGAATGTATCGTAGTCGATACGCTTCAGGTCGTCGGTTGTGATGTTCATCTCAAACATATTGTCGGTGCTGATCTCGCGTTCACCGCATATACCCTGACAAAAGCCGAGTCTCTGATCCTCGGACATCCCGCCGAAGTCGGTCAGATTTTCGAGGGGTTCATCCTTTATCTCGGCGTTAGTCTCAAGCTTCTCCACCGTGCAGCTCTGGACGATGTCGTCCTGACCCTCAACGGTATAGGTGACGGTGTAATCCTGAAGCTTGTTTTCCTTGTCAAAGCGGAAATCGAACACTGTGATGTAGGTGTCGCCGGGATATGTATACTGCTCGGTAGAATACTCCTCGTCCTGTGAGGGGTGAGCCTCAGTATTCTCGGGGTTCCTGCTTATGAGCGAAAGTATCAGGTTATAGTCGTTCCACACCTCGCGTGCGGAGTATATCTTCAGCCCGAAGTCTATATCGTAAGCAGTAGTTCCGTCGAAGTAGTAAGCTCGATCTGGCTTCTTGGAGCCCTTGTCGGTATAGGTTATGTATACCTTGCTGCCCTGCTTTCTCATAACGGTCTCGATCTCCTCATCGGGAGCGTCGGAGAATGTGGTCTTTACCTTGTAGGTATAGTCGCCGCTGAAAAGCTGGCGGGCGTTTTCAAGTCCCGCGCCAAGCACAGTAGTTTCTACCGTGGTGTCGGGCAGTTCTTCGGGAACGATATCGGTCTGAGTTTCCTCTGTAATATTCTCTTCAGTTATTTCAGCGTGAGCCGAAGTGTCTGAATTTTTGCTTTTTGTCTTGCTTTCACTGCCTGAGCTTCCGCAGCCCGCAGCTGCAAGGATAGTCAGTGCCGTCATAAAGCAGATAGCTGCCAATGACTTTTTCATTTTTGCGTGTCCTTTCGGTCTTGTGTCCGTGCAGAGCCTTTTTTTATTATATGTCTGCCACATTTAATTATACAACAATTCCCCATTGATGTCAAGGGCTTTTTTAACAAAATCGCGCCAAGAAACATTTGTTTTCGCGGCTTTTCGCGCTATACCGCGCTTTCCGAAGCCTTGTCGGCAAGATATTCTCTGATGGCGGCGGTGAACTGTTTTCCGTAGCGCTCCGCCTTGACGGTGCCGACTCCCGAAACGGTCAGGAAATTGTCGGTATCACGGGGTTTTACGCGGCACATCTCGATGAGAGCGGCGTCGGAGAATATGATGTAGGCGGGCACTCCCGCTTCCGACGCCAGCTCCGACCTGAGTGCGCGGAGCTTTTCAAACAGCTCGGGATCGTCGGCGATCCTGCCCTTGCGGGAGCTGAGCTTCGCCGCCTGAGGCTTGTCCTCGGCGGTGGACTTCTTGAATGTCATAGTGAGGTTCTTGCCCTCGAACAGAAGCTCCCGTGCTTTTGCGGTGAGTATCAGCACGTCGTGATCCCCCCGCCGCAGGTAGCCGCGGTCGCACAGTCCGTTGATGATCGCCCTGACTTTAAGCCTGCCGGTGTCCGTCATGATGCCGTAGGTGGAAAGCTCGTCGGCGTGGAAGTCCTTTATCCGCTTAGCCTTTGACCCTGTAAGCACGTCGGTGACGAACACCTCGCCCATGCGCAGGTCGCGCTGTGCGAGACGGTAGACGCAGGAGAGTATCTTCTGCGACGCCACGGTGACGTCCTCCGAGACGAATCCCGAGGCGCAGTTGGAGCATTTTGCGCACATATCCGCCGACTGCTCGCCGAAGTAAGTGAGTATGCTGTGACGTAGGCAGTCGGGTGAGGTGCAGTAGCGCACCATAGCATCGAGCCTGCGGTATTCCCGCCGCTTGAACTCCTCCGACTGCTCGTACTCGTCGTTTGAGTTTTCTATGAAAAACTTGCAGGTCTGGACGTCCTTTCGGGCAAACAGCAGAGTGCAGACCGCCTCACTGCCGTCGCGTCCAGCGCGCCCCGCCTCCTGATAGTAGCTCTCGATGTTCTTGGGCATATTGTAGTGTATCACAAAGCTGATGTTAGACTTGTCGATGCCCATGCCGAAGGCGTTGGTCGCCGCCATCACACGCACGCGGTCGTAGATGAAGTCGTCCTGATTCTGACGGCGCTCCTCGTCGGAAAGTCCTGCGTGGTAGCGGGTACAGGGGATACCCGCTTCGTTCAGCTCGTCGCAGACAAGCTCCACGTTCTTGCGGGTGGAGCAGTAGACTATCCCCGACTGCCCCTCGTAGCTCTTTATCAGCCTGATGGTCTCCGCAAGCTTGTCGCGGGGCTCGCTGACGGCGAAGTAAAGATTGTCGCGGTCGAAGCCTGTGGTTATGCAGTAGGGGTCCCGCAGACCCAGCATGGTGATGATATCGCGCTTGACCGCATCGGTGGCGGTGGCGGTGAACGCCGCGATTATCGGGCGGCGTGGCAGGGAAGCGGCATAGTCGCGTATGCCCAGATACGAGGGACGGAAATCCTGTCCCCACTGGGACACGCAGTGCGCCTCGTCAACGGCTATCATCGTGATGTCGATGAAGTTGCCGAGATCCCGAAAGCTTTGAGTCTCCAGCCTTTCGGGGGCGGCGTAGATAATCTTGTAGGCGCCCTGTCTGGCGCGGGATATCGCCATGTCCATCTGCACGGGGGTCAGCGAGCTGTTTATGTAAGCTGCAGGTATGCCCGCCTGCAGCAGCGCGTTGACCTGATCCTTCATGAGAGAGATGAGGGGCGAGATAACGATGGTAAGCCCGCCCAGCATCAGCGACGGGAGCTGGTAGCAGACAGACTTGCCCGCACCTGTCGGCATTACCGCCGCGACGTCGCGTCCGTCAAGTATGCTGTCGGTGATGCCTGCCTGACCCTTTCGGAAGCTTTCGTGTCCGAAGTATTTTTTCAGAAGCGCAAGCTTGTGTTCTTCTCTCGTCATTTTCTATCTTCCTTTGTAGACCCTGATACTGATGGGCGGGTCGTTGGGGCGGTTTGCAAACTCGCTGACTATCACCGTGTACTCCCTGAGGGGAAGTCCCCGCAGGAATTCGAGTATCGCGTCCCGCTCCTCGGTGCCGGTGTCGCGGCCGTAGTATACGGACAGGCTCATCACGCCGTCGGGGGTCAGGAGCTTCAGGCATTTTTTCAGCGCCTCGATGGAGCTGTCGGCGCGGGTGTTGATGGTGTGGTCGCCGCCGGGGAGCCAGCCGAAATTGAACACCGCCGCCTTGACGGTGCCTTCCATGGCGTACTTATCCACATTGGCGTGGCTGTCGAGATACACCTCGCCGATACCGGAATACCCCCGC
>CAMVIL010000139.1 GCA_947167535.1 uncultured Ruminococcus sp.
CTCTCACAGAATTGAAATTGCTCGACGCCTTTATGATCTGCGCCTGAGCGGGGGCGTACTCGCTTGCCTCAGTGCTTTCAAACTGCTGATCCTCGGCGGTCAGCACTCCCTGCTCCTCGGGGACAGAGAACAGACCCGCGTCGTTCTGCTGCTCCTCTGCAGTTTGGAAGAAACTGTCGGCAGAAGCGGTGATGCCAAGCTGTGTACAGAGCATAAGACCTGCCAGTGCTGCTGAGACCAATCTTTTACTTTTCATATTCAAACACTCCTTTTCAATAAAGTACCTCACTTATATTTTATCATATTTTTTCACAAATTTCAAGTACTTCGGGAGATTTTTTTGGCAGGTACAGCAAAAGCCGACAGATCAACTGTCGGCTTGCTCAAATTCATCTTCATCTTCTTCGTCGCCCATGACATCGCCGTATATAACAACGGGAGTGCCGAGTGCGACGTTCTCATAAATAAACTTCGCGGCGTCCTTAGGCATAAAGATGCTGCCGTCGGAACCATTTAATTGGTATTCCTCGCCGCCGAATTTCTCAAGCGTTTTGGAATCGCACAGACCGATACCAAAGGTGGAGATACTCGACCAGTATGATGCCGTCGAGGTGTGATGTCCGTCTTCCGTGTTGCCCGAGACCGACTTGTTCTTTTCCTTGTACCAGATCTTATACACTCCGGCAGGTGTGTTGGTCGATTCATCGGGAGCTCCCGATACTATGTTGCAGTCGTAAAGCTTCTGACCGTTCTCGTAATACCAGAAATGCTGCTTGTTAAGATCAACCTCGCAGTAGGTGTTTCCAAGATCGCCGTCCTTATTACGCAGAAGCGGGTCGCCTGTGTAGCTGAATCCAGACGAGGGATCCTCATAATACACGGGCTTTACTCTGTTAGAAACGCCTTCCTTTATCAGATCGGTGATAAGCTTGACAGTCTTGTCCTGATCGATCCACCAACCGTAACCGCCTCTTCCCTGCTTTACGATAATATCGCCGCGGGAAGTAGAACGGAACTTTCTGTCCTTGCCGTAGGTGTCGTATTTCTCGCTGAGTCTTTCGACATAAGCGTAGACCTTATCCTCGTCGATGGTATAGTCCTTGGAGGGGTTGTCATCCTTGAAGATTATCCAGTCGAAGGTGGTGCTTCCCTTGAGGACTTCTTTGGTATAGCCGAAGTCGAAGGTAAACTTCGCATCGAACAGTCGGTCGAGGTCTGCCAGCTGTTCCGAAAGATCGGAAGCCTTGACAGCAGGCATTTTGTAACAGTTGCAGTTCTTGAGGTCTATAGTGTACTCGGCGCGGTCGAGGAATGCGTCGATGTAGTCGTAAAGCATCTGCACCTTGTCGGCGTCGATGGAAGTGCCGACCACCTCGGGGACTATCTTGAAACCGTCGGGGCTGCGGACGATGTATGCGTTTTCCGGCTCCTGCGTTCTCTCACCGTCTATGATCTTCGCCTTTACCTGTTTATAGAGCTTCTCGCGGTCAAAATCGAACTTCACGGGGAAGTTGTACTCGGTCTTTGCGTTTTTTGCCTTGAACCAGTGGTTATGCGACTGGCTTTTGTAAAGCTTCTCCACCTGCTCGTCCACGTTATCGGTAGCTTTCAGGCTCAAAAGGCTCACCTTTACGTCAACGCCGTCGGGTCGGTTTAGAATGATAAAATCTGGCATATCCGAATTCATTTTGACCTGCTTTGCCGCTTCTTTGGGGGAGAGTCGGCTGACGGTGACTCCGTTGATGAACGTGTTATCGAGGAACACGCCGTCGTACTTAGCCTTGCCGCTGCTGTACCATTTGATAGCGCCGACACCGACGATGGTAAGCATCACCGCCAGCGTCACACAGGCGGATATGATGCGTCTGCGTTTTTGCTTCTGCTTCTTGAGAAGCTTTGCTTCCTTAGCGGCGCGGAGCTTTTCCTTTTGCGCGGTAGTCAGGCGTTTCCTGCCGTTTCTCTGTGAGGAACGCGGGCGTCCTGCGTCGGGAGAGCGCATATAGGGATTATTCACGGGCGAGCGGCGGAAAGCATCGTATTCGCTTGCGCGGCGTCGGCTTTCCTCGCGGGAGCGTATCTCGTCATTGCTTCTTGCGGAAACGCTGCCCGATATCCTGCGCGCCATCTCCTCCTTTGAGACTCTCGTGTCCCTGTTGTTTTCTTCCATCTATTTCACACTTCCTTTTTCCATTAAAAAGCGAACATCTTATCCCTTGTATTCGGTACTGAGCGTACCGTCTATCCAACTCACAAGATCGGTGAAAGTCTGAGGATCCATCACGTTAAAGAACTTCCCGCCGTCGGCTGTTTCGGTGAAGCAGAAACCGTCGGGAGAGATGGTGACTGTCTTGCGGTCGTCAGAGGACATCCCCAGAGTAAGCTGTATGTAGTCGTTATCTGCCTCTGCGGAAACTCGTGCGGAACGGTTCTCGCTCCCGAAGGAGCCTATCAGCGTGCAAAGGTCTTTATAGTGCTCCTGATTGAGCACGTAGCACTCGGCTTCCTTGCCGCGAAGCTGCATACGTATAGCTCCGTATTCGCATTCATAAATAGTGACATTATAGAACTTATCGAAGGTAATATAGTAGTTCGCCGAGCCCGCGGAAGCCTTGAAAACAGCCTCGCAGCTCTTTGAGGTATCGAGCGCAGCCGGGTCCAGCTTCATATATGACACCCATTCGGTATCGTAGATCTGCACACCGTCGAGAAACAGCAGGAATCCTGCAGAACCATCATCGGATCCTGTGGTGATCAGTCCCGAAGGCTGTTCAAAGCTGATCCTGCCGACATCAAAGGCTGCGATCTTTTCTTCATTTATTTGTTCCCCCGTGACGCGGTAGTATACGGTAGTGCCGTTATCGCGGGAAACCCTGAGCATATCAGCCGAGACAGCGGTGATCCTTGTAACGCCCTCGGCGGGAAGAAGCTCCTCGCCTGCGCTGTTGAGCAGACCGTAATTCTCACCGTCGGAGTAGATATACAGCGAATCCTTAAAGCAGGCGGTACACTTATAATTCTCAAAGGGCTGCTTTTCAGGCTCCACCATAAGCACAGCGGGGTCGAAGCTCTTATACACTACATTTGAAAGAACGTCCGCCTTTTTCTGATCCTCCAGAAATGCAGGCAGCTCGTATTTTTTCATCTTGACGCTGGTATCTTTTTTTACAGCGCTTTCGCTCTGCGTGCTGCTTTCCTCGGGCTTTTTGCTGTTGCTCTTTGAAGTACAGCCCGCAAGCACCAGTGCGGAACAAACAGCAGCCGCAAGCAATCTTTTTGATATCATCTCTCTTTGACCTCTCACTTGTCAGTTTGTTATCTCTATATTTTTCTATGCCGTTTTCAAAACGGGCATACAAACCTATCTTATATTATAATACAACACAAAGGATTTTGCAAGAGTTTTTTTGAAATTTTCACAAACATAGACCCAAGAGCTCACATAAGAAAACTCCCCCTTGCGGGGGAGCGGAAGTTTTACATCTTTGCGCGTTCCTTCATTCTGAGCGAATTGGAGAGGGTTCTCTTGCGGATACGCATACTCTTGGGGGTGACCTCGAGAAGCTCGTCGTCAGCTAAGAACTCAAGGCAGTCCTCAAGGCTCATGATGCGCGGCGGGATAAGACGGAGCGCGTCATCGGAGCCGCTTGCACGGGTGTTTGTCAGGTGCTTCTTCTTGCAGACGTTAACGACCATATCGTCAGCCTTGGGGTTTGCGCCGACTACCATGCCCTCGTAAACGGGAGTGCCTGCGCCGATAAACAGCTCACCGCGCTCCTGTGCGTTATACAGACCGTAGGTAACAGCATCGCCTGTCTCGAAAGCGATAAGGGAGCCCACGCTGCGGCGGTCGATGTCGCCCTTGTGAGGCTGATAGCTGTGGAAAACGCTGGACATTATGCCCTCGCCCTTGGTGTCGGTAAGAAACTCGGATCTGTAACCAAACAGACCGCGGGACGGAATAAGGAATTCAATTCTCATGCGGGAGCCTACAGGAGTCATCTGCTGGAGCTCACCCTTGCGGGAGCCGAGCTTCTCCATTACGGAACCAACGCAGTTCTCGGGAACGTCGATAACAAGTCGCTCGATAGGCTCGCAGAGCTTGCCGTCTATTTCCTTATACAGAACGCGGGGTGTGGAAACAGCGAGCTCATAGCCCTCGCGGCGCATATTCTCAATAAGTATGGAAAGGTGCATCTCGCCTCTGCCTGCAACGCGGAAGCTGTCGGTGGTTTCGGTCTCGTTGACACGCAGCGATACGTCCTTGAGCAGCTCCTTGAAGAGACGGTCTCTCAGCTGACGGGAGGTCACGAACTTGCCCTCGCGGCCTGCGAAGGGAGAATCGTTTACCGAGAAGGTCATCTCAACGGTAGGCTCGGAGATCTTTACGAATGGCAGCGGCTCGAAGTGGCCGTAAGCGCAGATAGTATCGCCGATGGTGATGTTCTCAAGACCGCTGATACATACGATATCGCCTGCCTTAGCGCTCTCGCAGGGAACACGGTTGAGTCCCTCGATCTGATAGATGGTGACGATCTTGCCGCGGTATTCCTTCTTGGTGTTATGATAATCTCCGACGGAGACTTCCTGATTGACTTTAAGCTCGCCGCGCTCGATGCGTCCGATGGCGATACGGCCTACGTAGTCGTTATAGTCGATGGAAGATACAAGGTACTGCATCTCGCCCTCGTCCTCTACTTCGGGAGCAGGGATATAGCTGAGGATCTCGTCAAGAAGCGGGATAAGGTTCTCGCCAAGCTCGTTGGGATCCATGCTTGCGGTCTTCGTGCTCATAGTTGTCCTCGAAGAGCGAATAGGTCATCGGGTACTCCTTCCCGTTG
>CAMVIL010000140.1 GCA_947167535.1 uncultured Ruminococcus sp.
AAATGAGAACGGCGGCATCGAGGACGCCGAAGCTGAGATGATCTCCAACATATTCGAGTTCACCGATCTGGATCTCCACGAGGTCATGACCCACCGCACAGAGATCTGCGGCGTGGAGCTTTCGGCTTCCGTGGTCGAGGCGGTGAAGCTCTCGGTGGAGCGCGGGTTCTCCCGACTGCCCGTTTACCGCGAGACGATAGACGACATCTGCGGCGTGCTCTACATAAAAGACCTGCTGCCGCTGGTCAATGAGGACAACACTTCCAAGCATTTCGTTTCGGAATACCTGAGGAAGATAAAATACGTGCCCGAGACTGCGGGCTGCGGCGAGCTGTTTCGATGGTTCACCGAAAACAAACGTCAGATAGCCGTGGTGCTGGACGAATACGGCGGCACGGCGGGCATCGTTACGATGGAAGACCTGCTTGAGTGCATCGTCGGGAATATCCGCGACGAATACGACGACGACGAGCAGGAAGAGGTGCAGGAGATAACTCCCAACACCTTCGATATACTGGGCAGCGCCGACCCCGATGAGACTATGGAACGGCTGGGCTGCCCCCTTGAAGAGGAACACGACTTCGACACGATGGGCGGCTTTGTGACCTCGCTGCTGGGGTATATTCCCGAAAACGGCAGGACTCCGTCGGTCAGGTACCGTGACATCACCTTCAATGTTATCTCTGCAAAGGACAACAGGATCGAAAGGATCAGGGCTTTGATAGACAAGAAAAGAGTGACAGCCGATGAAGAAAAATAGAGTGTCGGCAGTTCTGCTCTCGGCACTGACGGCATTGTCTCTGGCTTCATGTATACCCGCCGACGAGGACGGGAGGATATCTCTCCCCGAACGTCCCGCTGTGTATGAACAGGCAGACCCCGATACCGACAGTTCCGATACAGGGCAGGAGCGTCCGGCAGCTCCCGAAAACAGCGCTGCGGCGGAATACTTCCTCGCAAATATGAGCGAGCCGCTGAGGCGGGCTTACCGTGCGCTGTATGAGGGTATATTCAATTATAAAAATGACATCGAGCTTCCCGAAGGCTGCGTGACTCAGGAGGATTTCGGTGCGCTGCTTTACCTTGTCAACAGCACGGGGTTATGCGGCGACTCGATAAGTCCCGATTACAGAATGTACGTCAACAGCGACGGCTATGTAGTCCGCGCGGCGATGGAGTATATACGCACCCCCGAAGAGGGCGCTATGGAGTATTCGGCGCTCATCTCGGAAGCCGAAAGGCTCGCGGCTAATGCGGCGGAGCTCCCCGACGATTACGAGCGGGTGAAGTTCTTCCACGACGAGCTTGTGCGTGGCTGCGAGTATTCATCGGAAGGCGTGGATTCCCACTGCGCTTACGGTGCGCTGTGTTCCAAGAAGGCAGTCTGCGAGGGCTACGCAAAGGCGTTCTGGCTGCTCTGCCAGCTTTCGGATATCCCCTGCCTGCCCGCCTGCGGAATGGCTGTCGACAAGGACGGCGTTTCGCAGCTGCATATGTGGAACAAGGTACAGCTTGACGGCAAGTGGTACAACGTAGACTGCACCTGGGACGACCCTATGGGCGTCGAGCCGCAGAGTGTCAGGTACGACTACTTTCTGGTCAGCGACAGGGATATCTCCGCCACCCACGACGAGGAGAGGGAGACCTTCATGAGGCTCCCCGCAGCAGACGACGGAAGCGGCAGCTGGTTCGACCGCGAGGGCAGGATACTGCGCCGCTCTGACGATATCAGAAAGAAGTTCAGCGAACAGTGCCGCATCTGCATAGAAGAGGGTATGCCCGACAGCACCATAAGGTTCAGGTGCGAGGACAAGGGCGTATACTCGCAGGTCATGGCGGAGCTTTTCAATGCGGATTCCGAGGGCAGCAAGGGCATGGTATCGCTTTTGCAGGAGTTCCTCTCGGCAGACCGCAGGATCAGCTATGTTCTCACCACCGATGAGAATATGCTGACGATAAATCTCAAAATAATAGTGCAGATACCCGACAACGCCGAGGATATAGTATTCGGCTAGGACGGTTGACGATATATCAAGTATAGAAAGGACAGGATAATATGCTCAGCGATATTGAAATTGCAAATCAGGCGAATATGCTGAAAATAAATGAGGTGGCTGCATGGCTCAACGTGAACGAGGACGACATCGAGCCTTACGGTCATTACAAGGCAAAGCTCTCGGAGGCGCTTTACGGAAAGCTCGCCGATAAGAAAGACGGCAAGCTCATACTCGTGACCGCCATCAACCCTACTCCCGCAGGAGAGGGCAAGACCACCATGTCGGTAGGTCTGGCTGAGGCTATGGCAAAGATAGGCAAGAAGGCGATACTCGCTCTGCGTGAGCCGTCGCTGGGACCCGTCTTCGGCATCAAGGGCGGCGCCGCAGGCGGCGGTTACGCTCAGGTAGTGCCGATGGACGACATCAATCTGCACTTTACAGGCGATATGCACGCCATCACAGCTGCTAACAACCTGCTCTGTGCGCTGATAGACAACTCTATCCATCAGGGCAATCCCCACAGACTTGACGAGAGACGCATTCTCTTCAAGCGCTGCATGGACATGAACGACCGCGCCCTCAGAAGCGTTATCGTAGGTCTCGGCGGCAAGGTCAACGGCTTCCCCCGCGAGGACGGCTTCCAGATAACCGTTGCCAGCGAGATAATGGCGATACTCTGCTTAGCTGACGACCTTGCAGACTTAAAGGCAAGGCTCGAGCGCATACTCGTCGGCTACGATCTGGACGGCAACCCCGTATACGCAGGTCAGCTGGGCGGCTGCGGAGCTATGGCTGCTCTGCTGAAGGACGCCCTCAAGCCCAACCTCGTGCAGACTCTCGAGAACACCCCCGCCATCATGCACGGCGGTCCCTTCGCAAATATCGCTCACGGCTGCAACTCCGTCCGCGCCACCAAGCTGGGACTCAAGCTTGCAGATTACACCATCACCGAAGCAGGCTTCGGCTCCGATCTGGGCGCCGAGAAGTTCTTCGACATCAAGTGCCGCTATGCGGGTCTGACCCCCAACGCGGTAGTGCTGGTAGCGACTATCCGCGCACTGAAGTACAACGGCGGAGTGCCCCGTCCCGAGCTCACCAATGAAAACGTTGAGGCGCTGCGCAAGGGCGCTGTGAACCTCAAGACCCACATCGAGAATATGCGCAAGTTCGGCGTGCCCGTTGTGGTCGCCATCAACCGCTTCCACACCGACACCGACGCCGAGATCAAGGTCATCGAAGAGGTATGCGCCGAGTGCGGAGTTGAGTACTCCCTCGCGGAGGTATTCGCCAAGGGCGGCGAAGGCGGCAGGGATCTCGCTCAGAAGGTATGCGCTGCCATCGATGCGAACGAGGGCAAGTCGGAATTCCACCAGCTGTACGACGTGAAGCTTCCCGTCAAGGAGAAGATCGGGACCATCGCCCGCGAGATCTACCGTGCTGACGGCGTCATCTACACCGCACAGGCTGAGAAAGCTCTGAAGGAGATAGAATCGCTGGGCAAGACCGATCTGCCGATCTGCGTTGCCAAGACCCAGTATTCGCTGTCGGACGACCCGACCAAACTGGGCAAGCCCGAGGGCTTCGAGATAACCGTCCGCGACATGAAGCTGTCTTCGGGTGCGGGATTCATCGTAGTCTACACAGGCGACATCATGACGATGCCCGGTCTGCCCAAGCAGCCCGCCGCATTCGCGATAGATGTGGATAACGACGGCAATATCAGCGGTCTGTTCTGAAATATCAAAACCAAAGGGCGAGCGCACTGCTCGCTCTTGTATTAACATAAGGAAAGGGGGCTGCCGAAAATGGCGGAGCAGCCGAAACGTTCGCTGCTTTCCGAGCCCGAGAAGTCCGCTCCTGCGGCTTCGGGCAAGCAGGGGAGCTCATTTATGCAGGCTATGCAGGACAGCGACTTTATGGATAACATGAAGGACGCCCAGCCCGAAAAGAACAAGTACGACGAGATACTGGAACAGTATGACCTTGAGGAACAGCAGGCTAAGTCAGGCGGCACTTCCGCAGGGAAGCCCGCTGAGGATAACAGCGCAGGCAAGGGTAAAAAGGAAAAGCTCTCCCGCAAGGAGAAGAAGGAAAAGGCAAAAAAAGAAGCCGAGCGAAAGCCCTTCCAGCCGATAGAATACGAGGACGCTTCGGTGGTCAGCCAGCGGCTGAGGGAAGCCAGAAAACGCCGTGAGAATCAGCTGCTCATCATGGGACCGATAATCTTCATCTGCGTGGTGCTCAACATCATCGCGTGGAACAACAGCAGCTTCGCGCTGGGATATATGCAGGACTTCTTCCCCAACCTTTCCAAGCCCTATGCCCGGCTGATGGAGAAGATACCATTCTCCTTCGGCGAACTGCTGATACAGATAGGTCTCTGGATAGTGGCTATAACTACGCCCATTTTTATCCTGCTTATGATAATAAAGCGCAAGAGTCCCGACTTCAAGCGCACGCTGAAACGCATCTACGGCTACTTCTATGCGTGGGTCTTCACCTTCGTGCTGCTTACCGAGACTCTCAACTGCTTTGTTCTTTACCACACGCCGCCCTTCGTTAAGATGTACGACTACCCGGGTCAGTGGTATACGCCTTCTCAGCTGGAACAGCTCTGCGACTACCTTATCACCGAGACCAACGCCGCTGCCGCTGAAGTAAAGCGCGACAAGGACGGAAAGTTCGTCCTCAGGGCAGACCTCGACAAGACCGCAAAGGCTTCCATGAGAAAGCTCAGCAAGGAATACCCCGAGCTGGGCGGCTGGTATACTACTCCCAAGCCGATAAAGCACAGCTTTTTCATGAGCCAGCAGTACCTGCTGGG
>CAMVIL010000141.1 GCA_947167535.1 uncultured Ruminococcus sp.
CTAGGCAGACTGTCAGAGATTCGCCTGCACCTTTGCTACGAAATCCTCTATTTCCTGCTGTCTCAGCTTCATGCTTACCATGTTGACAATGAGGCGTGCTGAGATGGGACAGATGTCCTCGATCACTTCAAGTCCGTTTTCCTTGAGGGTTGTGCCTGTCTCGACGATATCAACGATACCGTCCGAAAGCTCCAGCAGAGGAGCCAGCTCCACCGAGCCCTCTATCTTCACGATGTCAACGTCCATGCCCTTGCTCTCAAAGAAGCTGCGGGTGATGTTAGGGTACTTGGTAGCTATCGTCTTTACGTTGTAGCCGCCGTAGAAGGAGCTTCCCTTCTTGGTGGCAAGCGCGAACTTGCATCTGCCGAAGCCGAGGTCGAGAACCTCGAAGAACTTGCCCTGCATCTCCATGATGGTATCCTTGCCCACCACACCGATGTCGCAGACGCCGTGCTCAACGTAGGTGATGACGTCGTTTGCCTTGGCAAGAACGACTTCGATATTTCCGTCGGCCACGGGGAGTATCAGCTTTCTTCCCTTCTCACGTACTGCGGTGCAGTCGTAGCCTATCTTCTCGAAAAGACCTACCGTATCCTTTTCGAGTCTGCCCTTTGTAAGGGCTATTCTAATGGGTTTATTCATATGTATATCTTCCTTTTCATGTTATCAAAGCAGTTTCATCAGCTTGCAGTTTTCGATGCCCGCTTTCCAGAAATCGGCGCGGGGCAGACCACGCATACGGCTGACGATGCTTGAATTCATAGCGCCGTGTCCCACGATCAGCACGTCCTTGCCCTCCCGCACCAGCGGCAGAGCCTTCTCCTCGAGGAACTCGCCTGTGCGGGCGAACAGCTCGTCCAGACTCTCGGCGCCGCCGATAGAACCGTCATACTCTTCGGGGTGAGCAAAAAGCACTCCCAGAGGACCTTTGGTCACGCCTATGCCGTATTCCATGCCGTCACAATCGCCGAAGCTCATCTCCAGAAGTCTGTCATCGGTAACTATCGGAACGTCTCTCCCCGCCAGAAGTATCTCGGCGGTCTCCTTAGCGCGCACAAGAGGCGAGCAGAAGCAGATATCGAAGTGGACGTCCTTGTATTCCTCAGCGGCTTTGTGAGCCATCTGTCTGCCCTCGTCGTTGAGCGGAATGTCCGTCCTGCCCTGAAGCTTGTGCAGGGCGTTCCAGTCGGTCTTTCCGTGTCGCATTATATACAGCATACGGCACCCGCCTTAAAGCTCGATGTGGTAATTCTCTTCGCCCACCACGAATATCTTATGTATGCCCTTGGCGGCGGCGTATTCCTTTGTGTCGTCGATGGTATTGAAGAGGCTGTTCTCAACGGTAAGACCTTCGCGGACCAGCTTCTGTGCGTAAGCCATAGCCTCAACTACGTGACCCTTCTCGCCGTAGACGATAGCGTCTGCGGTCTTGGGACCGGGAGCCTCGCCCTGCTTGCAGAAGTAGGTGGCGATGGCGTCGCAGTTGACGCCGAAGCCTACTGCGGGACAGTCGCGTCCGAACTCGCCCAGCAGACCGTCATAGCGTCCGCCCTTCAGCACGCTGTCGCCGATACCCGTCAGGTAACCCTTGAAGACGATACCCGTGTAATAGTCGGTGTGGCGAACGATGCCGAGGTCTACGATCATCTTGTCGGCATAGCCGAGGCTCTTCAGTCTGCGGTATACGACCTTGAGGTTTTCAAGGATATACTTTATATTCTCGTCGGTGTAAAGCTTGTCCGCCTTGTCGAAGACTTCCTCGCCGCCGAACAGACCCGGAAGCTTTTTGAGGGTAGCGGTGATCTCGTTGTCAGCGATGCCGTCCAGCAGATCATTAAGTGCAGGATAGTTCTTGGCGTTGATGAGGATGCGGATCTCCTCTTCTGTCTGGGCGTCGATATTCAGCTGACGAACCAGCTCCTTGAAGTAACCGATATGACCGATCTCCAGACGGAAGTCCTTTCCGAAAAGCGCAAGCGCTTCAACTGCAGTGCAGAGCGCTTCGTAATCGGCGCGCTTGGTGTTCTCGCCGCCGATAAGCTCGATACCTGCCTGAACTACTTCGTCGGAACGTCCTTTGAGCAGAGCGTTGTTCTCGTATACCGACTGATTGTAGTAAAGTCTCAGCGGCAGCTCGGACTCCTTGAGTCGGGTCGCCACAAGACGGGCTATCGGGATCGTGGAGTCGGGTCTGAGGGTCACAAGGCGGTTCTTGGAATCGGTGAGCTTGTAAAGGCTCTCCTGACGGAATGTCCTCGATGTGCCGAGGAAGACGTCGTAGAACTCCATTCCGGGAGTCACTACCTCGCTGTATCCGAAGCCCGAGAAAAGCTTTGCCAGCTTGTCCTCGACCATGCGCCTTGCAAGGCACTCCTCGAACAGCAGGTCTCTTGTGCCTTCGGGAGTTATAAGATCATATCTTTTCATGCGAATTTCCTTTCATATCCGTGCGATTTATTATATTAAAGTGCTAATATAGTAGCATAGTAGCAGATGACTTATATATAATATCATATTGTCAAAGTTTTGTCAAGCAAGACTGTTTCGATTATATTGATTTTGTGTAAACATTTCATTTCAACTTCTTAGTAATTGAACAAAGAAATCTGGTTGCTTTCAGGCAGATCGCCGAAAGCGCCTACCGATTTAAGGGTATCTACCACCGTCTTGCCGACGCCGCTCTGCTGCTGGAATTCCTCTATCGAGATAAAGTCGCCGTCCTGCGCCTTCTCGTAGATCATCTGCGCCGCCGACGCACCTACGCCCGCGATCGCCTTGAAAGGCAGCCTCAGCTTGCCGTCCTCGATCTGATAGATGAATGCGTGAGACTTGTAGATGTTGACCGGCAGGAATTCAAACCCGCGCAGACGCATCTCGTAGATTATCATCAGCATATCGTGGGTGTCGTCGATCTTGGCGGAGCGCTCCTCCTTGGGCAGCGAGCGGATCGCGATTATGCGGTCTTTGATCTGCTCCACAGGCTTTATGGCAGTCTCGGCATCGAAATCCTCGCCGCGGACGGTGAAGATGGACGCATAGAACACCAGCGGATCGTGTACCTTGAACCAGCAGAGCTTTATCGCAGAGGTCACATACGCCGCTGCGTGCGCCTTCGGGAACATATACTTGATCTTCAGACAGCTGTCGATATACCACTCTGGCACGTCGTGGTCGCGCATATCCTGCTTCATCTCTTCGGTCAGCAGCTTGGGCGCGTTACCCTTACGGGTGATCTCCATTATCTTGAAGGACAGCGACGGGTCGAGTCCGTGGTAGATAAGGTATGTCATGATACTGTCACGGGTACCGATAACTTCGGAAATGGTGCAGGTGCCGTTTTTGATGAGCTCCTGCGCGTTGCCCAGCCAAACGTCGGTACCGTGGGAAAGTCCCGAGATCTGCAGCAGGTCGCTGAAATTCTTGGGCTTCGCTTCGAGAAGCATTCCGCAGACGAAGTTTGTGCCCATCTCGGGGATGCCGAGAGTGCCCGTCTTCCAGAGCAGATCCTCGGCGGTCACGCCCAGCACCTCAGGGGAGGTGAACAGCTTGTACACATCGGGGTCGGACATGGGTATCTCGGTGATTATCCTGCCCGAGAATTCCTCGAGGTATTTGTATATCGTCGGCACATCATGACCCAGCTCGTCGAGCTTGAGCAGTGTGTCGTGCATCGAATGGAAGTCGAAATGGGTGGTGATAAGGTCGCTCTCGTCCTTTTCGGCGGGGTGCTGTACGGGGGTGAAGTCGTAGACTTCGTAATCGCCGGGGACAACTACCATTCCGCCGGGGTGCTGACCCGTCGTGCGCTTGACATCGCAGCAGCCCAGAGCCAGACGCTGCATTTCCGCAGGATTGGCGGTGCGGTTGTTTGTTTCAAGGTACTTCTTGACATAACCGAAAGCGGTCTTTTCCTGAACGCCCGCGATGGTGCCCGCCTTGAAACCGTGATCCTTGCCGAACAGCTCTTCTGTGTATCGGTGGGAGAGGCTCTGGAAGTCGCCCGAGAAGTTCAGGTCGATATCAGGAGCCTTGTCGCCCTTGAATCCGAGGAAGGTCTCGAAGGGGATATCGTGTCCGTCACGGAGCATATCTGTCCCACAATTTGGACAGTTCTTCTGCTCAAGGTCGTAGCCCGAGCCCACCGAACCGTCGGTGATGAACTCGCTGTAACGGCACTTGGGGCAGACGTAGTGGGGCATGAGGGGGTTTACTTCGGAGATGCCCGACATCGAGGCTACGAAGGATGAGCCTACCGAACCACGGGAACCTACCTGATAGCCGTGCTGAACGGAATTGTAAACCAGCTTCTGGGCGATCATGTAGAGCACCGCGAAGCCGTATTTGATGATCGCCTGAAGCTCTCTGTCGAGGCGGTCGTAAACTATATCGGGGATATGCCCCTTGAAGTAGGGCGCGACCTCAACGTCCTCGCCCTCGGGGACTACTATCTCAGAGGGGTCGCAGTCGCCGTAGATGGAGCAGGCTTTGTGCCAGCAGAGATCCTGAAGCTCGCGGACAGCTCCGGGGAGCGAAGGCGTATATGTTCCGAAGGGGAACGCCTGAAGCCCCGCCTCTATCTTGTCGGCGATCATATTGGTGTTGGTGACTACCACTTCAAAAGCCTTGTCCTCGCCAAGATAGCTCAGTTCCTCGAGCATCTGGTCGGTGGGCTTGAAGTAGAGGGTCGCCTGTGTGAGCGTGGCGTCGTCCTGGATCTGCAGGGCGACGCGCCGGGCTTCCTCTCCCGTCACCAGGCCGGTCAGGATGGCCAGCGCGTTGGCGTGCTGGGAATACACGTTCTTGTCCACGGTGTCCGCGAA
>CAMVIL010000142.1 GCA_947167535.1 uncultured Ruminococcus sp.
CACCTCGATGCCGTCCATCTTGGGCATCATATGGTCGAGGAATATGACATCGTACTGCTTTTCACGTATCATTTCCAGCGTCTGAGCACCCGAATCCGCGGTGTCGGCGGAGATGCCGTACAGACTCAGCAGATTCTCAGCGACTTTCAGATTCATCGGGTTGTCGTCCACCACCAGCACCTTAGCCTCTGGGGCGTAGAGATACTTGCCGTTGCGCTCGTTCTCCATGTCAGCCAGCAGGCGCTTCTCGTAGTCGCCCATCGGCTCGGCACTGACTATGTCCTGCTTCAACCGGAAGCTGAATGTCGAGCCTACGCCGTAGACGCTCATCACTTCAAGCTTGCTTCCCATCATATCCAGCAGGCGGGTGACGATGGACATTCCCAGACCAGTGCCCTCGATGTTGCGGTTGCGCTTGACTTCAAGCCGCTTGAAGGACTCGAACAGACCGTCGATGTCCTCTTCCCTGATGCCGATGCCGGTATCGCTGACCTCCACGTAAAGGTCAAGCTGTTCGCCGTCGGAGCTCTCGCCCTTTATCACGAGCTCCACGCCGCCCTTTTCGGTGTACTTGACGGCGTTGGTCAGCAGGTTCAGTATCACCTGCTTGATGCGCATATCGTCGCCCTTGAGCGCCGAGGGCAGGCTCTCGTCGGCTTTGACCGAGAAGTCCAGCTGTTTTGCCGCCGCGCGGGGGGATATGGAGCTCACCAGATCGTTTATCAGCATCGCCGTCTCGTACTCGGCGGGGATTATCTCCATCTTGCCGTCCTCTATCTTCGAGAAGTCGAGGATGCTGTTTATCAGCGACAGCAGAGTCCGTCCCGAGCTCTGTATGTTGGCGGCGTACTCGCGTATGCTGTCGTCGGCGGTCGCGTGGATTATCATTTCGTTCATGCCAAGCACGGCATTGATGGGGGTGCGTATCTCGTGGGACATCTGCGCCAGAAAATCGCTCTTGGCTTTGTCGGCGGCGATGGCCGCGTCGGCGGATTCTTTGAGCTTCTGGTTCGCCTGCTCCTGCAGATTAATAAGTCCCGTCATGACCTTGTAAACCGTGATGACGCACACCATCAGCACCAGCAGGCATATCGAGCCGTAGATGAACACCGTCTTGTAGATGGTGAAGATATCGTCCACCACGTAGATGCTGAATCCCGAATCGGTGTTTCGTGAGGATATCACTACCTTGGGTTTGCCGTCGTAGTCCTTTATGTACCTCACCTGCTTGCCGTCGGGCGCCGAGACGCTGTAAGGCAGGCTCACGATGTTGACAGAGTCCTTCTCGGACATCTGGAATTTTCCGTAGGGGTGGTTTATTATCTCGCCCTTGGCGTCCACAAGGAAAGCGTATCTGGTGTCGCTGTAACTGCTTCCCAGAATGTCCACCAGCTTGTCCATATAGAAATCTATGCCGAAGTTGCCGAGGAATGCTCCCGTGCGGTCGTCGTACACCTTTTCGGCGAGGGTCACGCAGTAGAGTCCAGTCTGCTCGTCGTAGTAGGGCGAGGAGACTATCCAGTTCTTCTCGGAAGCCATCAGCTCCCTGTACCAGTCGCGCTCCTCGACTTTCCAGTCGTCGGGGGGCTCCCAGCCGTTGTTCATTATAACTGTATGCTCAAACTCGGGGTTGGTCATGTAGGTAACGGATATCTCGGGGTACTGCTTTGTTATCCTGTCAAGGTACTCCACGGTGCCCTCGTAGTCATCAAGCATCTCGGGATTTGTAGATATGTTACTGCAGAACATATCCAGTATGCTCTTCTGGGTGTCCAGCCATTCCGAGAGCTGGTACTCGTATATTGAGACCGACTTCTGCATCTGCCCCGTGCCGTAGCGGAGCGACGCTGTGACGTTTATGTACACGCAAATCCCCGTGACGATAAGCAGAGCCACAAAGATTATCGAGCGGAAGTGTCGGCTTATGACAAGCCCGCTGTCGGGTTCCGCCTTGCGTTTTTTTTCGCGGTGCTTTGTCTCCTCGGCGCCCGTCAGCTCGGAGTAGGATCTGAGCTTTGAGAGCATATCCGACATACGCTTGCCCGATTCCCTGATCTCCACGAACTCCTGCTCGTAGTCCACCGAGTTGCGTATGTTCTCGATACTGGCGCCCTGATTTATCCTGTCCACAGGCTCCTTGAGGTCGCGGGATATGTTTCTTAAAAACTCGCGGTCGTTCTCCAGCTTTTCCTGCGCCTTCTTCGCGCGTCGTGAAGTCATAAGATACAGCGCCAGCATGACGCCGAATATCGCGAGTGAGATAAAAAGCATGAACAGCATGGCGATGTAGGAAGTCTTGTAGAGCGTCCAGTTGTTCTCGCTGACGATAAGATACCAGCCGAAGCCCGACTGCGCCGCAAAGAGGTTCTGTCCGTGCTGTCTTATGGACACCGAGCCGTCGCTGTTCTTTACCAGCGAGAAGACTCCCGCGTAATCGGGGATAGCCTGAATGATGTTCTTGCCCACCAGCTCCTCGTTGGTACAGCCCGCGATGATGCCCTCTTCGGTCACGATAACAGCTTGCTGTCTGCCCTCACTGTTCATCTGCCTGATGTGCTTCTGGATATTATCTATGGTGTAGTCCATGCAGACGATGGTCTTGCCGTCCCCCAGCAACACCGACACGGTAAAGCAGATATTCCCGGTCATGGCGTCGATGTAAGGGTCGGTAACGAAAGGCTCGCCGCCTTTTTTCATAGCGCCGATATACCATGAGCGCTCCTCTACCTCGTAATCCTCGGGGTCTGTGAAATCGGGGATATAGTGCCAGCCCTCGGTGGCGATGTATGCGTTGAAGCATCCCGAATCGGAAGTAGAGATTATCTCGTCACGCCTGCGCCGGATATACGCCTCGCACTCCGACCTGTTATCAACCAGCGGCTGGACTTCCACCGCAAAGCGCATTACCGAAAGGCAGGCTTCGTTGATGGTGTTCTCAAGCTCTCCGCCCACCACCTCGAGATGGTCGGCGCCCGACTGCTTCGTCTGAGAGGAAGTGATGCCGAATACCAGTGCGATCTCCGCTATATTTGCAGCCAGCAGCAAAACGGCTACTATAACTGCCACTATTATCGATCTCGTCTTCACCGCTGCCGCCTCCTTTGCTGCCGTTTACAGTATATACCTTAAACATTATAGCAGAATACTTTTCCAAAGTCAATAGAAAGGGACGGCCGCAGACGCTTTGCGTTAAAAAAATATCCTACAAATCTTGACAATTTAACCATTGAGACAGGCTTTTCAAGGTGGTATAATGTATAGCTGTGAACGTAAATACTTCTATATAAAGGAAAGAGAATATGATAAAGTTTATAAAAGCTCAGCCTGTGCTGATGATATCCTTCCTGCTGGCTGCCGCGACCATGTTCATCGTGCCGCCCGACGCTCAGTATATCGGCTACGTCAACCGCACGGTGCTGATACAGCTGTTCTCGCTGATGACGGCGGTGGCGGGACTTCGGAGCATCGGTATCTTCGAGAAGGTCACCGACCTGCTCCTCGAGAAGGCGGGAACGCTCAGACGGCTGGGGCAGATATTTGTGCTGATATGCTTCTTCTCGTCCATGCTGGTCACCAACGACGTAGCGCTGCTGACCTTTATCCCGCTGACGCTGATAGCTCTCGGCAAGGCCGACCGCAGGACGGTGATACTCACCATAGTCCTCGAGACCGCCGCCGCGAATCTCGGCAGTATGCTGACCCCCGTCGGCAACCCGCAGAATCTTTTCATCTACGACAGCTACAAGCTGACGGCGTGGGTGTTCATAAGGACTATGGCTCCCGCGGGGATACTCAGCCTCGTGATGCTGATGCTGCTGACCCTGCTGCTGCCGAAGGAGAAATGCTCCGTCGCCGAGCACTCGGGCGGACAGATGCAGGCGGCTCCCCTTGCGGGATATTCGGCGCTGTTCATCGTCTGCCTGCTGACAGTGTTCAGAGTGATACCCGACTGGGTATGCTTTATCGCGGCGATGGCCTGTGCGCTGATATTCAACCGCCGCCTGCTCGCGAAGATAGACTATCCCCTGCTGGCGACATTCGTGTGCTTCTTCGTGTTCGTGGGCAACATCGCCCGCATCGGGGCGGTCAGCGACTTCTTCTCGGGAGTGATGAACGGCAGAGAGCTTCTGGTATCTGCGGCGCTGTCGCAGGTGATAAGCAACGTGCCCGCCGCGGTCATGCTCTCGGGCTTCACGGGAAGCGGCACCCAGCTTCTGCTGGGAGTGAACATCGGCGGACTGGGTACGGTGATAGCCTCCCTTGCGAGCCTCATCTCCTTCCAGTTCTACAGACGCTCGGAGGGCGCCGACTCGGTGAGATACATGGCAGTCTTCTCGGCGGTCAACTTCGGTATGCTGATAATGCTGCTTGCCATGCAGGAAATGATAATACACATTTGATTTCTCCCCTCGCGTATCACGTAGAATGCGCGGGGGGCTTTTTGTGCAAAGTGATGAATTTAGAAATTTTTCTAAATAGGTCTTGACAAGCGGGATCGGCGGTGCTATAATCCATTTAGAAAATCTTCAAAATAGAAAATTTTCTAAATAGCTGTGACAAGAGACAACGATCTAATAGGAGGAACCGCCATGAATGCTGAGATCAGAGAGTATCTGCCTTTTATCATCCCGCTGGTGATCGTACAGTTCGCACTGCTGGGATACACCATCCATCACATACTGACCCACGACAGCTACAAGCACGGCAGCCGCACCATATGGCTTATCGTGACGCTGGTCGGCATGAATTTCTGGGGCCCGATACGTTACTTCGTTATCGGCAAGGAAGAGGAGTGACAGAGCATGAAC
>CAMVIL010000143.1 GCA_947167535.1 uncultured Ruminococcus sp.
ATCTCCATCCAGCCAAAAGGCTCCACCGTGCGACCCGCACTACATCGCGAGAACCCCACCAATATGCCGATTTTAAATTGGGCGAGAGAGCGCAAGCGAATCGAGTCCAACCCCCTGCGCCCGCAACCCGTCAATTAATAAAATTTCTATTGACTTTGCATGGGATTTGGTTTATAATTGATATGGATAACTATATGCGAAAGGAAGATATTTATGTCAACAGCATTTGTACCCGCAGATATACTTCTGCCGAACGACACAGATCTCAGCAAGTGGGCTGTAATCGCCTGCGATCAGTTCACCTCGGAGCCCGAGTACTGGACAGAGACCCGCGAGATCACCAAGGATAACGTTTCGACCCTCGACCTGATACTCCCCGAGGTGTATCTCGGTGAAGCTGACGTCGATGAAAGGATAGACAGGATACATAAGAATATGTACGGCTACCTCGACAGCGGCGTTTTCGAGGAGCTCCCTCAGGCGCTGATATACGTCGAGCGCACCCAGACCGACGGCATTCTCAGAGCAGGTCTCGTGGGTGCTGTTGACCTCGAACAGTACGACTACAACAAAGGCTCGACTTCGCAGATACGCGCTACCGAGGCTACCGTCATCGAGCGTATCCCGCCCCGCGTAAAGGTTCGTCAGGCGGCTCCCATCGAGCTTCCTCATATCATGATACTGATAGACGACGAGGCAAAGTCCATCATCGAGCCTCTCGCTGAGAAAAAGGACAGCTTCCGCAAGCTTTACAGCTTTGAACTCATGCAGGGCGGCGGTAAGATCGAGGGCTGGCTCCTCGACCCCAAGACCCGCGATATGCTGATAATGGAGCTGGAGCAGTTTGAAGAACAGTCGGCATTCGACAAGCGCTACGGCCTGTCGGGAGTGCCCACACTTACCTACGCTATGGGCGACGGCAACCATTCTCTCGCGACCGCAAAGGCGTTCTACGAACAGCTCAAGGCTCAGAACCCCGACAAGGATCTGTCGGCTCACCCCGCACGCTTCGCGCTGGCTGAGATCGTGAACCTCCATTCGCCCGCCCTCAACTTCGAGGCTATCCACCGCATAGTAACAGGCGTTGACGAGGACAAGCTCGCCTCCGATATCACCGCATCGCTGGGACTCACTGAGGGCAAGAGCGAGGGCGCACAGTGCTTCGGTATCGTCAATAACGGCAAGACGGTATGGTATACCGCCGCGAATACTTCCAGCAAGCTGACCGTCGGCACACTCCAGAATTTCCTTGATACATGGTGTAAGGACAACGACGCGGGGATAGACTATATCCACGGCACCGAGGTAGTGGAGAAACTGTCGAATGATAACGGCTCGGTGGGTTTTGTGCTCCCCGATATGGGCAAGGAAGAGCTGTTCCCCACAGTCATCGCAGACGGCGCACTGCCGAGAAAGACCTTCTCGATGGGTCACGCCCGCGACAAGAGATACTACATCGAGGCAAGAAAGATCGCAGAATAAAGAGGAAAGAATATGATAATCGAAGAGATCAGACAGGAACTTGAAAACCACATCGTCCCCTACTGGGCGGCGCTCCGCGACGACGAGTTCGGCGGATTTTACGGCTACCGCAGCTTTGAGCTGAAGCTTGACAAGAAAGCTGACAAGGGCGTGATACTCCACTCCCGCATACTCTGGTTCTTCTCCGAGTGCTACGCGGTGCTGAAGGACGAGAAGTACCGCGCTCTCGCCGACCACGCCTACAAGTACGTCCGCGACTGCTGCGTGGATAAGGAGCAGGGCGGAGTCTACTGGGCTACCACCTACGACGGCAAGCCCTCGGACGACCGCAAGTATACATATAATATAGCTTTCGCGATATACGCTCTCAGCGCCTACTACAACGCGGCGGGGGAGAAGGAGGCTCTTACCCTCGCGGAGAAGCTTTTTGAGGACATCGAGACTAAGACTCCCGACGGCAAGACGGGTCACGGCGAAGCTTTTACCCGCGGCTGGACTCCCGAGGACAACGAGGAGCTTTCGGAAAACGGCATCATGACCAAGAAGACCATGAACACCGTGCTCCACCTGGTGGAAGCTTATACCGAGCTTTACCGTGCAAATAAGTCGGAGAAGGTAGCCGACGCGCTGAGGTATCAGCTCAAAATAGTAGAGGACAAGATATTTGACGGCGACAGGAACGCTCTCAGGGTGTTCTTCGACGACGACTTCAACGTGCTGGGTGATATCCATTCCTTCGGACACGATATCGAGGCGAGCTGGCTCACCGACCGCGCAGTGGAGACGCTGGGCGACAAGGCGCTTATCGAGAAGTTCAACGCCATCGACCTCAGACTGGCGGAGAATATATATAGTATAGCCATCGATAACGGCGCTCTCAACAACGAGCGCGAAAACGACAAGATTGACACCACCCGCGTGTGGTGGGTCCAGGCCGAGGGTATCGTCGGCTTTGTCAACGCCTACCAGCACAGCGGAGACAGCAAGTATCTGAAAACTGCCGCCGGCATCTGGGAGTACGTAAAGGCAAGCGTCATCGACAAGCGCGAGGGCGGCGAGGGGTACTCGGAAGTCTCCCGCGACGGCACACCTCACGACTTCAAGGAAGTGACAGGGCCGTGGAAGTGCCCCTACCACAATGGACGTATGTGCCTTGAAATGCTCAAAAGGGGCGTGGACTTCTGATGTTTCTCACCGAAACACATCTCCACACCGCCGAGGGTTCGGCCTGCGCTTCCGCAACGGGGGCTCAGCAGGCAGACCAGTACAAGGCGCTGGGGTACGATACTATTATAATAACAGACCACTTCATCAACGGCAACACCGCCGTCGACCGCTCGCTCCCGTGGGATGAGCAGATGGATATGTACTGTCTGGGTTTTGAACACGCCAAGGCGCGGGGCGCAGAGATAGGTCTCAACGTGCTGTTCGGGATAGAGTTCTCATGGTGCGCCGCCGATTTTCTAATGTACGGCATAGACAAGGAGTGGCTCAAGGGCAACCCCGATATGCTGAGCATATCCGTACACGAGGTCTGCGGCAGAGTGCATGAGGCGGGCGGCATCGTGGTGCAGGCGCACCCCTTCCGCGAGGCGGATTACATCAGGGATTTCAGACTTCTGCCGTGGCACTGCGACGGAGTGGAAGTGTACAACGCGGGCAACCGCGACCCGAGATTTGACCGGCGTGCCATGTGGTACGCCGACCAGTTCGGTTTTGTAAAGACGGCAGGCTCCGACTGCCATCATATCACCGAGAACGGCAGGTTCTTCGGCGTGCAGACGGAGTTTGAGATAAAGAGGATAGAAGACTACATCAGGGCAGTCAGGGAAAACCAGATAGCGGGGCTTTATGCGCCCGCTGAAAGATAGGAGAATATCTATGAAAAGCAAAAGGATAGCGGCGGCAATGCTGGCGGCTGTAATGTGCCTCGGCTGTATGTCCGCCTGCGGGAAGAAGACCGACGACGGCAAGAGCAGCGACAAGGGCGGCTCCTCGGAGACCACCGAGAGCGCGGCCGAGACCAAGAAGGAAGTCAACATGGAGATACGCGATATATCTTCGTGGGAGCTGGTACAGGAGATGTCGGTGGGCTGGAACCTCGGCAACACCTTTGACGCTACCGGCGATCAGGGGCTGGGCAACGAGACTGCGTGGCAGCCGAACAAGACCACCGAGGACATGATAAAGCTGCTGCACGACACCGGCTTTGACGTGTTCCGCCTTCCCGTAACGTGGGACAGCCACATGGACGAGAACTATAATGTAGACCCCGAGTGGATGGCAAGGATCCACGAGGTGGTGGACTGGGGCATAAACAACGGTATGTTCGTCATCCTCAATACCCACCACGAGGAGTGGTATTTCCCCACCGAGTCGGACAAGGCTCAGGACATCGAACAGCTGACGGCCCTCTGGAAGCAGATAGCCGAGGAATTCAAGGGCTACGACGAGCACCTTATCTTCGAGGGACTCAACGAGCCGAGAAAGCGCGGCACAAACATGGAATGGAACGGCGGCGACGACGAGGGACGCTCGGTAGTCGCGGAGTATGAAAAGGCGTTCTACGACACGGTACGCGCCAGCGGCGGCAACAACGAGAAGCGTCACCTTATGCTGACGGGCTACGCGGCGTCCTCTACCAGAAACGCTCTGGAGCAGGTGTGGCTCCCCGAGAACGACGACAAGGTGATCGTGTCTGTACACGCATACCTGCCTTACTCCATGGCGCTGGACACCAAGGGCACCGACAAGTTCGACGATAACAACACCGAGATAGACTCGCTGTTCTACAATCTTAAAGACCTGTTCCTGTCGAGGAACATCCCCGTGATAATCGGCGAGTTCGGCACGGTGAATAAGGACAATCTGGAAGACCGCATCGCCTGCGCCGAGAAGTACATCGGATACGGCGCCGAGAACCACGTACCTATGGTATGGTGGGACAACAACGCCTTCTTCGGCAACGGAGAGAACTTCGGCCTGATGGGCCGCGAGACCCCCGCCGAGTGGCGCACTCCCGAGTTGGTAGACACAATAATCGCTCAGGGCAAGAAGTACAAGAGCTGACGAACGCCGCTCGGATTGAATAAGACAATGGAAAGCGTTCCCGCAAGTCGGGGGCGCTTTTTTATGCGAAACAAGCAAATGCTAGTTTTGCTTAGCAAATGTAAATGTAACCGGTACTGATACTGAAAAAATAGCTAACCCCCGTTTTCAACCCCCGTTCAACAGGGATTCAACAAAGTTTCAACCAAGAATC
>CAMVIL010000144.1 GCA_947167535.1 uncultured Ruminococcus sp.
CATCGGCATGGTGAAGGGATGGTGCATGGCGAGCCAGCTGCCCGACTCCTCATCGTACTCGAAGAAGGGCATCTCGGTGATGACTAAGAAGTTCCACTTGCCCTCGGGGATGATGTCGAGCTTCTTTGCCGCGATAAGTCTCAGCGCGCCCAGAACGGGGAGCACTACCTTATCCTTGTCGGCAGCGATGAGCACGAGGTCGCCTTCCTTAGCGCCCAGTGCAGAGGTTATGCGGTCGAGGTCGCCGTCAGCCAAGAACTTCTTGAAGGAGCAGTTTGCGCCGTCGGCAGTCCAGCGGATATAAGCAAGACCCTTAGCGCCGATGCCCTTGGCGTGCTCGGTGAGCTTGTCGATCTCCTTGCGGGTGTAGGTGGCAGCGCCGTTCTCGACTACGATAGCGCGTACCGAGCCGCCGTTTTCGATGGCGTCCGTGAATACGGGGAACTCGATGCCCTTGACAGCCTCGGTGATATCCTGAATCTCCATGCCGAAGCGGGTGTCGGGCTTGTCGGAACCGTAGCGGTTCATAGCATCAGCAAATGTAAGTCTCGGCAGTGGCAGGGGGATATCTATACCCAGACACTCCTTGCAGATGTGAGCAAGGAAGCCTTCGCCGGTAGCGATAAGCCCATCAACGTCAACGAAGCTCATCTCCAGATCGACCTGAGTGAACTCGGGCTGTCTGTCGGCTCTGAGGTCTTCGTCGCGGAAGCAGCGTGCGATCTGAACGTAGCGGTCATAGCCTGCGACCATAAGCAGCTGCTTATAGATCTGCGGAGACTGCGGCAGCGCATAGAAGCTGCCCTTATGTACTCTCGAGGGAACGAGGTAGTCGCGTGCGCCCTCGGGGGTGGACTTCATCATCATGGGAGTCTCGATCTCGAGGAAGCCGTTCTGATAGAAGTAATCTCTTGCCGCCTTAGCGATATTGTGGCGCATGATGATATTCTGCTGGAGCTTGGGGTTTCTCAGGTCGAGGTAGCGGTAGCGGAGCTTCAGCTCGTCGTTTACCTTGTCGGAGTTGGTTACTTCAAAGGGAGTAGTCTCGGCCTTCGAGAGTATTCTCAGGTCATCGACAGCTATCTCGATCTTACCTGTCTTCATCTTGGGATTTGCTTCGTCTCTGTCGCGGACGGTGCCGTGTGCCATCAGCACATACTCGCCCTTTACCTGCTGAGCCTTAGCGAAGACCTCGCGGTCGGTCTCATCGTTGAAGGCAAGCTGCACCAAACCGGTGCGGTCGCGCAGGTTGATGAAGATTATGTTTCCCACGTCGCGGACTCTGTCGGCAAAGCCGCATACCGTGACCTCGCAGGGGGTCAGCGGTACCTCGCCGCAGTAGTGGGTACGTTTAAGACCCTTCATTGTGTCAAGCTTCATTTCCATTTTTATCATTCCTTATTTTATTATAGTCTGTATGATTATCCTGCAACATCATCGCAGAGGTAACATCAAGTATCCGACGGTTTTTCGTCTGTCCTTTCGGGGAAGGATCTGAGGTAGCTTTCTATATATCCTGCCGAGCGGTCGTAGAGGATAAGCCCCAGTCCGACTGCCAGCATACCCGCCGAGACTCCGGCGCCCGCGAACTCTCTCATTCCGAGGAGAGCGAGGACAAGGATCAGCAGGACAAGAGTCCATACCACCGCAGCGCAGACGACCGACGCCGTTCTGCGGATGCTCCCCGTTATCACCGAGCCCTTGCCGTCGGGTATTTTTTCGATATTCCCGAAGAACCCTGCCGACGAGCCGTCGTACTTTTTGGCACGGTGGTAGAATATCTCCGCCCTGACGCCTCCGCCCACCTTTTCGCAGCTTCCGTAGTAGCAGCATTCAAGGCGGTGTTTTTTCAGAAACTCGCTCATAGCCACGAGGCTTGGTCTGCGGCGGTACTCGGTGAGTTCTCTGCCGAGCTTTGCCTGACACTGAGCGGGCGTCATCGAAGTCTCTATCCTCACCCTGCGGGGGAAGAGGAAAAACATCCCTGTTATATCAATACTCATCGGGGACAAACTGCTTATCGTTGAGGCGTATCTCGCCGCCCTGTGCGGTATCGACGTACATTCCGTAGAAGCAGCCGCAGGCGCAGCATTTGAACTGATGGAATATCTTTCTGTCGTAGAACTTGCCGTCCTTGATGACCTCATCGAGCGGGCAGGTCTGGTAAACGATAGTCAGCTCCTTTGCGTTGAGCATTCTCATAAAGCTGTCCATGCAGAGCATATACTCCTGCGGGTTATGGATACGCACCAGCGGTATCTGACCGCATATCACACATCTTTCCTTTGCCATATGCTGTTCCTCCTGTTGGTTTGATATACGAAAAACAAGTCTATCTTATAGTATAACACATTTTTTATCGGATTTCAACCGTTTGCGGGGATTTTTTTCGCAAGAAAAAGCGGACAGCTGAATGCTGTCCGCTTTTGGTTGATCTATTATTGGAAGTGGTGGAGTCGGGGCAGCTTGCGCCTTTACTTTGCCGCCGACGTCACCGTGAATTCGTTATCGTAATCTACCGTAACCACGCTGTCGGGCTGGATATCTCCCGAAAGTATCTTATGTGCTATCAGCGTCTCGATGTTGCGCTGGATGAACCGCTTCAGCGGTCTCGCACCGAACGCGGGATCGAATCCCTGCTCGATGACCTGCTCCATCGCCTTGTCCGAGACTTCAACGTCTATCCGCCTGTCTGCAAGTCTGCCGTCAAGTTCGGTCAGCATCAGGCGTACGATGTTGCTTATCTCCTCGCGGCGCAGCGGCTTGTAGTATACGATCTCGTCCAGACGATTGAGGAACTCGGGACGGAAGCTGCGGTGCAGCAGTGCTTCTACCCTCGACTTCGCTTCATCGGAGATCTCGCCGTCAGGCTGTATGCCGTCAAGCAGATCCTGCGAGCCCAGATTCGACGTCAGGATAATGATGGTGTTCTTGAAGTCCACCGTCCTGCCCTGCGAGTCGGTGATGCGGCCGTCGTCCAGCACCTGCAGCAGAATGTTGAACACGTCGGGGTGAGCTTTCTCGACCTCGTCCAGCAGTATTACAGAGTAGGGTCTGCGGCGAACCGCTTCGGTGAGCTGTCCGCCCTCCTCGTAGCCCACGTATCCCGGAGGCGCTCCGATAAGTCTGGATACGGAGAACTTCTCCATGTACTCCGACATATCGATGCGCACCATGTTGCGCTCGTCGTCGAACAGCGCCTGAGCCAGAGCCTTTGCAAGCTCTGTCTTGCCGACGCCGGTAGGTCCTAAGAAGAGGAAGGAGCCTATCGGTCGGTCGGGGTTCGCGATACCTGCGCGGGAGCGCCATATCGCTTCGGTGACCTTCTTGACCGCCTCGTCCTGTCCGATGACACGCTTGTGCAGGGTGTCGCCGAGGGTCAGCAGCTTCTCGCGTTCGCCCTCCATCAGCTTGGCAACGGGGATACCCGTCCAGCGGGCGACGATACGCGCGATCTCCTCGTCGGTGACGCGGTCGCGCAGCAGGGTGTTCTTGCCGGTGCGTTCTTCGGCTTCCTTTTCCTTCTGTTCGAGCTGTTGTTTGAGGGTCGGCAGCTTGCCGTAGCGGAGCTCTGCCAGTTTGTTGAGGTCGTACTCGCGCTCCGCCTTTTCTATCTCGGCGTTGCAGGATTCTATCTCCTCGCGGAGTTTCTGGACGTCGGATATTGCCGACTTCTCGTTTTCCCACTTCGCCTTCATGGCGTTGAACTGTTCTCTCAGCTCGGCGAGTTCCTGCTGAACGTCTGAAAGCTGAGCCTCAGCCAGTCGGTCGGTCTCCTTTTTGAGAGCCGCCTCTTCTATCTCGTGCTGAAGTATCTTTCTGCGCACCTCGTCAAGTTCGGTGGGCATGGAATCCATCTCGGTGCGGATAAGTGCGCAGGCCTCGTCGATGAGGTCTATCGCCTTATCGGGCAGGAAGCGGTCGGTGATGTATCTGTCCGAGAGGGTCGCCGCTGCGATGAGTGCCGCGTCCTGTATCTTTACGCCGTGGAAAACCTCGTAGCGTTCCTTCAGTCCGCGGAGTATCGAGATGGTGTCCTCCACATCGGGCTCTGCGACAAGCACCGTCTGGAATCTTCTTTCGAGGGCGGCATCCTTTTCGATATACTCTCGGTACTCGTTGAGGGTGGTCGCGCCGATGCAGTGCAGTTCGCCGCGAGCCAGCATAGGCTTGAGCAGATTTCCGGCGTCCATAGCGCCGTCGGTCTTGCCGGCGCCGACTATGGTGTGCAGCTCGTCGATAAAGAGAATGATCCTGCCGTCGGACTTCTTTACCTCCTGAAGCACGGCTTTGAGGCGTTCCTCAAACTCGCCGCGGAACTTAGCACCTGCGATAAGTGCGCCCATATCAAGTGAGAAGACCTGTCTGTTTTTCAGGTTCTCGGGCACGTCGCCCTTGACGATACGCTGAGCGAGACCCTCGACAACGGCGGTCTTGCCGACGCCGGGTTCGCCTATCAGCACGGGGTTGTTCTTAGTCTTTCGCGAGAGTATGCGGATAACGTTTCTGATCTCGCTGTCGCGTCCGATAACGGGGTCGAGCTTGCTTTTCTTCGCCATCTCAACGAGATCCTGACCATACTTTTTCAGCACGTTGTAGGTATCCTCGGGATCCTGCGAATTGACTTGCTGGCTGCCGCGTATCTGCTGGAGTGCAGACAGAACTTTTTCCTTAGTGATACCGAAGGTCTTGAAG
>CAMVIL010000145.1 GCA_947167535.1 uncultured Ruminococcus sp.
CGTCGGAAGCGCTATCGTCAACAAGGTAGCCGAAAACGGCAAAGAATCGGTTCCGGCTGTTGGCGAGGTCGTTGGAGCGCTTAAAGAGCCGCTGAGGTAAGTTCTTCATCTTTTCATCTATACAAGAGAGCACCGCCCCGGGTACTGTTCCCGAAGCGGTGCTTTCTTTTGTTGTCTCTTTTCTCTATATAAACTCTATCATATCTACTGCATAGCTTTTTTCATTTATCCCGACCTGCCGTTATCAGTATTCCACCTCGTCCATGTAGTCATCATAGCCATTGCTGGAATAGTCGTTGACGGTGATTCTCGAATCGTAGCCCTTGTCGGCAAGCTCGTTAAACAGCGCGTCAAAGTCGTCTCTTTCGATGCATATCGACTGGCTCAGAATGTTTCTGGTGTAATTCTTATAATCTTTGTAAACGTTTATGCTGAGATATGCGTATTTGTTTTCTCCGCCTTCAACGTAATTATAATAGCTGTAAGAGCCGGAGTTATCGTCGAATACTATCGACTTGAAACGGTCAAAGGTCTTGTCTCTCTTGCCATACTTGCGGGCGATCTTTATCATGTCGCGTATCTCTGCGTCGGTGTAATCTCCGTGTGCCTCGCCATTTTTCTCCTTGAGGGAGTCGTTTGTCATGTAGAAGCTGGAGTCTATCTGAACACTGCAATTGTTCATCTTTCTTACAGGCAGGTGGTTGTAAGCGCCGAAGCCGTCGGTCAGGAAGCCCGCTACTACCACGCCAAAGAACAGCAACGATGTAGCCGCAAGCTTTGCAAGCCAGCCCACGATCCTCTTGAAGCTGATCTTAGCACGGCTTACGATGATGTTGATGGTGATGTAGATGACAGCCGTGATGATAACGCCGATGTTGAAGGAGCTGGTGCATATAAACGCGGAGTATACCGTGAACACGCCGATCAGCATGATGGCTTCAAAGAAAGGTCTTACCGCGATGGGGTCGCCTATGGAGCGTGCGTCACGTCTGCGGAATATCTGATATGCCGCAAAGAAGACAAGGCAGGATATCAGTATGCTGATGATCTGGGGGACATAGTAGTCCGCTTTGTTCACACAGTCGTTAAGAGCAAATGCCGAGGAAAGCGTCCAGTATTTGATGAAGTCGGGATAGTCGCCCATTCCCGCGAAGCCCTGCGCTATGCGGTAGCATATCGCTGCAGGCACTACCGACAGACAGCCGATGGCGATCACCGAAAAGTAGATGCTCTCAGCCAGAGCGCCGCAGCAGCAGGTGCAGAACACCGTCACCGAGTCTATGAAGAAGGTGTAGGCGACCATAAGCGTAAGCGCCTGCCAGACTTCTTCATCGCTGATCACACCGTCGTTAAGGAACAATCCGAGAGCACCGATGAAGCCGAATACCAGCATCGGGATAACGTGTACATACGCGAGTGTCAGCAGCCTCGAGAGGAATCTCTCGGCGTTGCTCAGCGGCAGCGACAGCTTGACGTCGCCCAGCTGGGAGTTGGTCATCTCTCTGAACACGCTCACGCCCGCGATAATGCCGACGCCCATACCGACGCAGTAGAGGAACAATCCCAGTATCTGCAGCCCCTCGCTGTCAGCCATCCAGCAAAGCACGGACGCCACCGCCAGCATGATAATCATTATCATGGAAATCTTCTTGTGTGTTTTTCTCTCGGCTAAAGCCGTTCTGTTTATCTTACTTAAGTTCAGCGCTGCCATAGCCTCTCGCCTCCAGTTCGTATATGAATATCTCCTCAAGCGTAAGCGGGATAAGCTCGGTTATATCTGTCTTTACCGAAGAAAGCTTACGCATTATGTCCTCTTCTGTTCCGCGCACCACAGCCTGAATAACGCTGCCCAGCGCGCTGTACTGCATAATTTCAAGTCCCAGAGCCTCAAGCTCTTCGCGGGCGACAGGCGAGCCTGCGCGTGCCAGCTGCACCTTGCGGAATCCGCCCTGAATCTCGTCTATCTCGTCGGCGAATATCAGCTTGCCCTTGTGGATGAGCATTGCCCTGTCGCAGAGCTCGTTTATCTCGGCGACGTTGTGGCTGGAGACGATGAGCGTCGCCTGACGGTCGAGCATCTCGTCCACTATCATGTTCTTGACCACCTTGCGCATCGCGGGGTCGAGTCCGTCGAATGCCTCATCAAGCATGATGTACTTTGTCATACAGCTGAGTCCTATGATGACCACCGCCTGACGCTTCATACCCTTAGAAAACTCCGCCAGACGCTTGTCGGTGGGAAGTCCAAGCTTTGCCACCAGTCTGTCGAAGGTCTCGTCCGAGAAGGAGTCGTAGTAGCTTCTGTAATACTTGCGCAGACCGTCCAGCGTGAAGGTAGTGAACTGCACCGTCTCGTCGTTGACGAAGAAGATGTCGCCCTTTGCTGCGGCGTTGTCGTAGACGTCCCTGCCGTCTATCCTGATGCTTCCCAGCTCGGTCTTGTAGACTCCGCAGAGCATACGCATGAGTGTTGACTTACCTGCGCCGTTGGAGCCGAGGAAGCCGTAGATGCAGCCTTCGGGTATCGTGATGCTGATATCATCCAGCGCCTTGAAACCTTCACCGCCGGACATACCCGCCTGCTTGAAAACCATTGAAACGTTCTGTATCTCGATCATTCCGAAGCGCCTCCTTTCAGCTCATTTTCCATCTCGCGAACGATCCCGATGAGTGTATCGGCAGTCACACCCGCCGACAGCAGTTCCCTCGTCTTTTGTTCAAAATCATTGGTCATACGTTTATCCGCCTTTCCGTCATGCTTAGCCACAAAGCAGCCCTTGCCCGCCACGGAATAGATTATCCCGTCCCGTTCGAGCATACCGTAAGCCTTCGCAACGGTATTGGGGTTAAGTCCCAGCTCCTTTGCCAAAGCTCTTGCTGCGGGGATCCTGTCATTCTCTTTATACACCCCGCGCGATATCTCGGCGCAGATACCATGACATATCTGCTCGTATATCGGGCTTCTGCCTGTTACATCTATGGTAATCATATCCTTAACTACCTCCTTTTCAGCTCGGCGCTCTCTTGTCATTAGCCCCGACACTTTGTATTTGTTTGTCTCTTTTCTTTTGTTTTACACGTTTTGTTTTTTCTCTTTTTATCTTTGGGATGCCCTGTCTTTCGGCTCTCTTTTTTTATGCTTCCGGCAGGGTGTCCGGATTCCGGTTCATACAAATATGCCGTTGACGGCTACCATAGCAAAAGCTCCAGCCACCGCAAGCATTGTCAGGACCAGTCTATTCATCGTTCTGTTTACATCATCATCATTCATTTTGTTTTCTCCTTTCGTTTTTCGGTCTTCAGACCTTCTTCAAGCCAAAGACCTCGCTCTCGAACTCTTTCTTTATTTCATCAAGCTCGGGACGAATACTGTCGATCACTTTTATTTCTTCGGCGTTAGAGTCAAGATAATTGAATTCTGTTCCCTGAAGCTCAAACGCTAACTGTTGGGAACTGGCGGAATAGTCCATAAAATATGTATAGCTGCGGGTCCCGTCCTCGTGAACAACGCACGTCAGCTCTACGAAATATTCGCGCCCGTTTGATGCCTTATACCTGCACCGCTTTCTGGGATTATTGTCAGCTCCGAGATCTCCGCGGAAGCTTACCACGAATTCGTCATTGTATTTCTTCGGAACTAGAAATTCAAGCATTCCTACGATCCTGCTGCCGTTATCTACCGTGATATAGTCATAGGGAGACCTCGGCTCAGTATCGTTGCTCAGATCATATTTCTCCACCACAGGATTTACAAAGTGGGTCATGTAAGCATTATACCTTTCCTCATGCTTTTCGCGAGCTCCTGTCATAACGACCAGTGCACCCATAGCCAGCACCAATCCTGTCGCTTCAGCAATGATCTTTGGCACAGTTTTTATCATCTCTTTACCTCCTTTTGTTCATTTTTCTTTATTCCGACGGCACCACCGAAGGCGGATCCATGAGCCCTCTGTGAGGACGTGGGACTTCCCTGCCGGCACTGTCTCCTCTGTGCCCGCTGTCAGTCAGCGGGGATCTGATCACGTTTGAAAGATCGATCTGATCCTGCTGTTTATTCTCTCTCGATTTCATTATCCGCCGCGCGATCGGCTCATTTATATATTTCTCTCTGCAATGCGCGACAGCGGTGTTGATCCTTCCGCCAAAGAGCGCCAGCGTAACTGCCAGCACAGCAGTAAGCACGGCGATCGTTCGTTTGCTTTTCATGACCATCTCCCTGCCTTTCTTCCGGTGTGTACCGTGTGTATCAGGTGTACTATGTGTTGTAGTACACTTAGATTATATAATACACGGCAGCATTTGTCAATAGGCTTTCCGCAATTTCGGCGATGTGTACAAAATTTCCAGTTGCATCAGTAAGATATGCACAAACGGTTATTTCGCAAATGTGAAAAATAAGTGGTATATATTGACTTGCGTGATCAAATGTATTATAATTGTAGAATAGAAAAACATACGGTAGAGCGCGTTTTTTCGCTCTGCAAAAAGAAGAGACAACATCATTCAGAGAGGTTTTATTATGACATTAAATAGTATCGCTGCAAAGCGGACGCTGGCTGCCATATTCATGCTGGCTGCCATGCTGTTCGTCCTGCCGCTGACGGCTTTTGCCGATGCGACCGCGCAGTTCTACATCCCGAACAGCGCAGTTCCGCAGGGCTCGCAG
>CAMVIL010000146.1 GCA_947167535.1 uncultured Ruminococcus sp.
GCAGGTCCTTCTACTCCTGTTGAGATCACAGGTCTTGCAGAAGTTCCGGGCGCAGGCGACCAGTTCAACGCTGTTGAGGACGAGAAGCTGGCAAGAGAGCTCGTTGAGCAGAGAAAGCAGGAAGCAAAGGAAGAGATCTTCAGCCAGTACACAAAGGTCACACTCGACAACCTGTTCAGCCAGATCAGCGAGGGCGAGATGAAGGAGCTTCCCATCATCGTAAAGGCAGACGTTCAGGGCTCGGTAGAGGCTGTAAAGCAGTCGCTTGAAAAGCTCACCAACGAGGAAGTCCGCGTAAAGGTAATACACGGTGCAGTTGGTGCCGTAAGCGAGTCGGACGTAATGTTGGCGAACGCTTCCAACGCTATCATCGTAGGCTTCAACGTTCGTCCCGACCCCGTTGCCAAGGAGTCCGCTGAGCGTGACGGCGTTGACATCAGACTTTACAGAATAATCTATGACGCAATAGAAGAGATCGAGACCGCTATGAAGGGTATGCTGGCACCCAAGTACCGCGAGGTGGACACCGCCCGCGTTGAGGTTCGTGCAGTATACAAGATCACAGGCGTCGGCGCAGTTGCGGGTGCTTATGTACAGAGCGGCAAGATCGGCAGAAACGACCTTATCCGCGTAGTGCGCGACGGCATCATCATCGCTGACGACAAGATGTCCAGCCTCAAGCGCTTCAAGGACGACGTCAAGGAAGTTGCAGACGGATTCGAGTGCGGTATCACCCTCGAGAAGTTCTCCGACTTCAAGGAAGGCGACGTATTCGAGGCGGATGTAATGGAGGAGTACCGCGACTAAAAAACAGCGGTTCCGACTGCGCATACAAACAGAAAGGAACTAATTATGCCTAGTTATAAAGCAGGACGAATGGCAGAGGATATCCGCCGTATCGTATTCGCTAAGATGCGGGAGCTTAAAGACCCGCGTGTGGGCGGCGGTGAGATGCTCACCGTCACTCGCTGCGAGGTTTCCCATGACGGGAGCTACTGCAAGATATATGTGTCGGGTCTGAATGGCGAAGAGCAGACGAAGAATGCCGTCAAGGGGCTGACTTCTGCTACGGGAATATTCAAGCGCGAGATATCTAACGTGCTGGGGCTTAGAAAGTGCCCCGACCTGAAATTCATCGCCGATAATTCCGGCGAGAGCTCGCAGAGGATATTCGATAAGCTCAAGAGCATCGAGCGCGAGCTGAACGAAAAGGATACCGAACAGCAACAGCCGTCCGACAGCGACGGCGAATGAACGGAGCCTGAAATGGAGTTTAAAGAATTAAAGGAGTTTTTTGAAACTCACGATAACTACCTTATACTGACCCACCGCAACCCCGACGGAGATACTATGGGAAGCGGATTTGCGCTGTGGAATATTCTCCGCGGCATGGGTAAGAATGCAAATGTGCTGAATCACGAGCCGTTCCCCGCGAGATACGATTTTCTCTACGAGGGCTATTCCGAGTCCGACTTTGAGCCGCAGACTATAGTTGCGGTGGACGTTGCCTCTCAGAATATGCTGGGCGCGGGACTTCAGCAGTATGCTGATAAGGTAGAGGTGTGCATAGACCACCATATCTCGAATTCTATGTACGCCAGGAATACGATAGTTGACGGCGATGCGTCGTCGGCTACCCTTGTGCTGTACAGATTCATAAAAGAGCAGGGTATACCCATGACCGATATCATAGCCAAGTGTATCTACACGGGACTTGCTACCGATACCGGCTGCTTCAAGTTTTCCAACACCACCCCCGAAGCACACATCGCGGCGGCGGAGCTTATGGCTTACGACATCGATTTTGTCGATGTCAACAGACGTATGTTTGATATCAAGAGCATGGGCAGAATGACTGTCGAGTCCGCGGTGACAAGGGACATGGAGTATTACTTCGGCGGGAAATGCACTATGATATGCGTTACCAGAGCGCTTATCAGAGAAACCGGCGTTGATATAGCCGAGTTCGACGGACTGGCGTCCATACCGCTTCAGGTGCAGGGCGCGGTCATCGGCGTGACGCTCAGAGAGCACCGCGACAAGGAAGGCTTCAAGCTTTCAGTCCGCACCACCGAGGAAGCAGACGCTTCGGCATTCTGCAGACAGTTCGGCGGCGGCGGTCATGTCCGTGCCGCAGGCTGCGAGATCGACGGCACCCTCGAAGAGGTCAAGGCTAAAGTGCTGAAGGCTGTCGGGGAGATGCTGGGCGAATGACGGCACAGGAACTTTCAGGAGTAATAGCAGTAAACAAACCTCAGGGCTGGACTTCCTTTGATGTCATCGGCAAGCTGAGGGGAGTGCTGCATATCAAGCGGCTGGGTCACGGCGGAACATTAGATCCGATGGCGACGGGCGTGCTGCCTGTCTTCGTCGGCAAGGCTACCCGCTGCTGCGACATAATGCCCGACAAGAGAAAATGCTACACCGCAGGCTTCAGGCTGGGTGTCGCTACCGATACTCAGGATATCACAGGCGAGATACTTTCTCAGAGCGACGCCGAAATCTCGCGGGAGCAGATAGAGGCGCTGCTGCCCGAATTTACGGGAGACATCATGCAGCTGCCGCCTATGTATTCTGCGGTGAAGGTCGGCGGAAAAAAGCTTGTTGACCTCGCCCGTCAGGGCAGGGAGATAGAGCGTACCCCGAGACCTGTGCGGATAAACAGTCTGACAATTACAGCTTACGACGAGAGCACCCGCGAGGGCACGCTCAAGATCGACTGTATGCAGGGCACCTATGTCCGCACGATAATCGACGACATCGGTTCAAAGCTGGGCTGCGGCGGGACTATGACCTCGCTGATACGCACACGCTCGGGTGGATTAATGCTCGATGAATGCTTCACGATAGATGAGCTGCAGAATCTGGCGGACGAGGAACGGATAGGCGGGATAATTCTTCCCACCGACCGCGTTTTCGCGATGTACCCCGAGTCTACGCTTGACGACCGCTGCACCGCGCTCTACAAAAACGGCGTGAAGCTCAGACCCGATCAGGCAGGCTTTGACGAGGAGGGCGTCCACCGCATCTACGGCGCGGACCGCGCTTTTCTGGGGCTTGCCGAACTCAGAGATAACGAGCTGAGGGCAGTAAAGAATTTCTACTAGTTTCAAGGAACGATAAAATTGACAGAGATCAATATAAATGAAAAGCTGAGTCTTCCGACGGCGGCGGCACTGGGGATATTCGACGGAGTACATCTCGGTCACCGCAGAGTCGTTTCCGAGGCGGTAAGATATGCGGGTGAAAAGCATATCCACGCGGCGGTATTTACATTCAATACCTCAAGCGTCACTACCAAAGGCAGGCTCGAATCGCTCATGACCGACGCTCAGAAGAAGCGAGTGCTGGGTGAGCTTGGGATAGAATACCTGCTGGCTACGGATTTCCCGCCCCTTCGCGATATGACGGCGGAGCAGTTCGTGAGCGAGATACTTGTCGGCTGCATGAACGTGAAATGCGCTGTCTGCGGCGATGATTTCCGCTTCGGCAAAGGCGGCACGGCGGACTGCAACGAGCTTGCGCGACTCTGCGCCCAGCACGGGATAGAGACTATCACCGTGCCTCAGCTGAAGATAGGCGGCGAGCCCGTCTCTTCGACGAGAATACGCGAGCTGATAAAATCCGGAGGCATCGCAAGAGCGGGTGCGCTGATGGGCGGAAGATTCGGCTTCGAGCTTCCGGTGGTCCACGGTTTTTCCCGCGGGCACACATGGGGTTTTCCGACCATCAATCAGGAGCTCCCCGAGAATGTCGTAAAGCCGCGCTTCGGAGTTTACTGCTCAAAGGCGCTGGTGGAGGGCAGATGGATCGCGGGAGTCACGAACATAGGCGTCAAGCCGACGGTAGAGGATCGCTCACCGCCGCTTGCCGAGACCTTCCTGATTGACTATCACGGCAACCTCTACGGCAAGACCATCAGAGTCGAGCTGTATGAGTTTATCCGCCCCGAGATGAAGTTCAAAGATTTCGAGCATCTTAAAGCCGAGATAGGCAGAAATACAGAGTTCGCAAAGAACTTCTTCGGAGTGGAATGACTGTGATCGAAAAAATACTCGGCGAGGTCGTAAAGACAGGCGCGAAGAATTATTCGGGCGGCATCGAAGACGGCCGCCGCGACAGCATAGCACACACCCTCGAGAGGGAGGACGTTGAAACAGGCGTACTCGGAGACGGACCCGTCAGAGTCGGCGGCGCCGAAAAGCTTCAGGTGCTGTCGGTGGGGATCGCTCTGATCGTCCTGCTTGCAGTCGCAGCGGTGAAGCTGATAAATAGCAGCAATGACAGGCAGATGCTGCTTTATTCGATGATAGTACTTGCGGCACTGTTCCTGCCTGCGCTTGCCGGCATGATATATATGTGGGTCAGAGCAGGAAAGGGCGGACTCGTTATCGACGGCGACAGGCTCGTTGTAAAACGAAAGGGCAGGGAGTATTTCCGCGCCGACATCAAAGAAGCGGTCTATTCCGACCGCGGGATATTAGATCTGTATGATATCTGGGGCACACGCTTTCGGCGGGTGCGTTACAACGAAGTCAATGTACAGACCCTCTGCCTGTGGCTGAAGAGTCAGAAGATACCCTGCCGCGTTGTCCGTGACAGAAGATCACACGAGTTTTGGAAAGC
>CAMVIL010000147.1 GCA_947167535.1 uncultured Ruminococcus sp.
GCCGTAATCGTACTTCGCGATAAATCTCTTGACGGATTTCACCTGCGCGGGTATTCGGTTGTCGTGCTCAGCAACGAGCGCCGTTATCCTCTTGCGGGAAGCAGTGTCCGACTTCAGCCTTCTCAGTATCTCATCAGCCATATCCGCGCCCGCCAGCTGGTGTAGCTTGAAGTGGTCAACGCCCTTTTCATCGACGGTGTGCTTCATCGGCTTGCCGATATCGTGCAGCAGCATCACCGTCCTCAGCAGCGGGTCGGGACGGATATTCTCAACGGAATGGGTGATATGCTCCCAGATATCATAGCAGTGGTGGGGATTGTTCTGCGGGAAGTCGAAGGAATCCCGCACCTCGGGTATGACCTGCGCGATTATCTCGCGGTACTGCCTCAGCACCTCGCCCGCGTGGGGCTGTATCAGCAGCGACTTCAGCTCGGAATAGAGCCTCTCCGCCGAGACCTCATCCAGCAGCGAGCGCATATCCATCGCGGCGTCCAGCGTCTCACTGTCGATGGGGAAGCCTGTCTTTGCCGCGAATCTGACCGCGCGGAATATCCTCAGCGCGTCTTCATCAAAGCGCCTGCGCGGCTCACCCACGCAGCGTATCAGCCCGCGCTTTATGTCGCCCTCACCGTCAAAGGGGTCGAAGAGCTCTCCCCTGATGTTCATGCAGATGGCGTTCATGGTAAAGTCCCTGCGCTCGAGGTCGCTCCTTATATCTCTTACGAACGTCACGCTCTCGGGTCTGCGGTGGTCGAGGTAATCCCCGTCGCAGCGATAGGTGGTGATCTCCACCATCTCTCCCCTGTTGAGCACCGTCAGCGTGCCGTGCTTAAGTCCCGTAGGTATCGTCCTGTACGCCGAGAACGCCTTCATCATCTCGTCGGGCATTGCAGACGTGCAGAGATCCCAGTCGTGTGGGGTGACGCCCATCAGTGCGTCCCTGACGCACCCGCCGACGCACCACACCTCATACCCCGCCTGCTCCAGCACCTGCATGAGCTCGGCGGCATACTGAGGTATCTTTATTTCGATTCTTTCCATATCTCTCCCAAAAAACACGACCGCACCAAACCGTGCGGTCGAGAGTATCATTATTTCTTTTTACCGAACAGCTTTTCTTTAAGCGGCTTCTTGCGCTTTCCGATAAGCTCCAGAGGGTCGCCGAAACGAGCCTTGTTTTCCTCTTCGGTGTATACCTTTTCGATCTCCTTGTTCTCCATGATGGAGTTGAACTGCTGGAGCAGCAGCTTCTGCTCGAGAAGTGCGGAAGCGTCCTCGGCAGTCTCAGCCTCGCCGTCCTCTACCAGCTTGCGGAGATCGTCGATATAATCCATCTCCGAGAGATCCATAAAGGTTATTCTCTTTTCAAGACCTGCATAGTAGTTATCCTTAGCCTGTATCAGCTGCGGCTCACGGGCTTCGAGGATACCTATCTGCTCGGTGATGCCTTCATTTACCTCTTCCTGATTCTGCTTTGCAGCATCAAGACGATAATGATTGAGCGAGTAGAAGAAGATGCAGCCGCCCGCTATGATAAACAGTCCGAGTATAAGTGCGGGGATCCAGGATATCCACACAAGTATGAAAAATACCACGAGACCAGCGATACCCGACATTGCGAACCCTCTGGTAAGATGGGTCTTCATGTCGTAGTTGTCGATAACATACTGCTCGTCATGGATATAAGTTTTAAGGTACTTCTGATTCTCACGATTCTGAACAATGGCTGCTTCCATCTGATGGAATCTACGGAAATACTCCGCAGCCTGGTCTATTTTCTCAAGCTCTGTCATAAATATTCCTCTTATCATATTTATTGAATGCCCTGCGCAGAGGCGCACTCATGCTATACACATTATAAATTATATCATACAATTAAAACTGTGTCAAGAGATTTTGCCAAAAAAATTTACAAATTTCAGAAATAACTACATTCACCGCAAAATCAAGTCATTTCCCGCCAATTATTATAGGTTTCTTGCGTTTGAAAAGGTGCTTTTCGGTCTCGGAAGCGGTTATGCCGCTGAGGGCTATCAGTGCCGCCACGTTAGGTATCGCCATTAGACCGTTGAAGATATCCGCGATGCCCCAGACCGCCTCGACGGTGAGATAGGGTCCTATGAATATCGCCAGAATGTATACCGCGTGGAAAATGCGGGTAACTGCTGTGCTTCCGCCGAAGAGGTATGCAAGACAGCGCTCGGAGTAGTAGCTCCAGCCGAGTATAGTCGTGAAGGCAAAGAACACAAGGCATACCATCAGGATAAAGGCGCAGGCCTTTTCGGGGAGCGGCAGTCCGTACTCAAACGCCGCCATCGTGATGTTAACGCCCTCGAGCTCGGGGTCTGCCCATCTGCCCGAGATGACGATAGCCAGTCCCGTCATGGTGCAGATGCAGATAGTGTCAATGAAAGTTCCCGTCATGGTAACGAGCCCCTGACGCGCCGCCGACTTTGTCTTTGCAGCGGCTGCCGCTATCGGTGCGGAACCGAGTCCCGCCTCATTGGAGAAGATGCCGCGGGCTATGCCCTTCTGTGCAGCGAGCATTATCGTTCCGCCAAGGGAAGCACCCGCCACGGGTCTCAGCCCGAATGCTCCGCCGATTATAGCGCCCAGCGCCGCGGGTATCTCCGACAGGTGGGTAACGACTATCACCAGCACGCAAAGCACATACGCCGCCGCCATGAAGGGCACCACCAGCTCCGACACCTTGGAGATGGACTTTATCCCGCCGATGATGACAAGCGCCGCACATACGGTGACTATCAGCCCGACGATGACCGTGACGATGGTATACTCATGTCCGAAGAGGTTCAGCCTGAGGGTGTTCTCGTTGGAGAAGAAGCTGTTCGCCGCCGAGGTAATACCGTTTATCTGGGTAAAGGTGCCGATGCCGAACAAACCTACCAGCGTCCCGAAGAAAGCAAACATCTTGGCGAGCCATTTCCAGCGCGGACCCATGCCGTTCTCGATATAGTAGAAAGGACCTCCCAGAACTCCGCCGCCGCTGTCGCGGGTGCGGAATTTTATCGCCAGCAGACCCTCCGAATACTTAGTCGCCATACCAAGCAGAGCGGCGGCTTCCATCCAGAAGAGCGCTCCCGGACCGCCTGCGGCTATCGCCGTTGCGACTCCCACGATGTTGCCTGTGCCTATGGTCGCGGAAAGTGCGGTGCAGAGCGCTCCGAAGCTGGTGACATCTCCGTCGCCCGACTCCTCGTTCCTCACCATATACTTCAGCGCCAGCCCCAACTTCCGAAACTGCACGCCCCTGAGCCTCACGGTAAGGAACACGCCGCAGCCGAGTATCAGGCAGATAAGCGGAAGCCCCCACAGCCATTCATCTATTTTTGCAATAATCTCACTCATATCATTACTCCCCTGCCCGACAATATCACTGCCGAGCCGAATAATATTTTACCATATTTCGGAACCGATTGTCAATCGGACACATTGTTATTTTACACTTTTTTCAGCACAGGTTTTTTAATCCCCTCTACAGGGTATCGATACCCCGAAAAAAATTTGACAACGCTTTACCACGGTGATATAATACCATCATGAACAGAAGAAAGTTCGATACGCGGCAGAAAGAAATATAAACGCCGCAGGATTTTTTTCAGAAAAGGAGCTTGTTCCGATGAACAAAAAGATAATAGATGCCGCGGCGATAACACTGCTGGGTCTTATATTTATGATCTTTGGCATCTATCTTAATGCCAAAGACTCAAACTACCGGCGTGACTGGAAGACATTCCGCCTGTCTGCTGAAACTGCCGAGGGAGTGATCTCCCGCATTGAAGTGAAGTTTTCGCTTCAAAAGCACAAAGGTTACAAGTCCATAGCCTTCGCTGAATACACCGATGACAATGGTGTCACTCACGAAACGCAGCTTGAATACTACCGTTCAGACATGGATGAAGGCGATACGGTAGTTATTTACTACGACAAAGATCATCCCGAAAAGACTATGTCCGATCCCGCTGTCGCTCTTTCCGGCAAGGACACGGGAGAGATGATGTTGCTGACAACAGGCGGCATTATTACCGCCATAGGTGTATTGCCGGTGATACTCAGAATAAGAGAGAAGTAGTATCACCAAGCCAAAGAGCACATCTGTGTTTTTCGGCAAAGGTTTTTTATTCCGTTCAACAGGGTAGTGATACCCTGAAAAATATTTGACAACGCTTTATCGTGGTGATATAATACCCACATAAAGTCCGGAAGCCGCAAGACTTTCGGAGCGGTACCGCAGAAAGAAAACATGGTATCGCGGGAAATATGCGATCGGGCTGTCCCACCCGGGTCTTTTATCATGAAGCTTGGTCAGTAGATAAAGACACGGGATCAGGACTGCATGACGCATGAACAAAAGGAAGATAAAAAAGCGCGGCATAAAAAGAAAAACAAGCCGTGCGATATATCAAGAGTAAGGAGAAGATCATCATGTACAAGTTCAAGACAGAATCCTACACAATGGAAAACGCACCCGTAAAGATACTCGAGCTGACCAAGCGCGGCTGGGACATCATCTCGGTAACTCCCGACACCGACCCGGCCAACGACATCGTGGTGATATACAGAAAGAAGATCGCCTGATGTCCTGCAAAC
>CAMVIL010000148.1 GCA_947167535.1 uncultured Ruminococcus sp.
TGAGCGTAGACTTGACGAAAGTGCCTATCTGTTTTAGCGACATAAACCCCTCGTTGATAAGCATTTCCGACGGCATGAACCGTGACAGCTCGCTTATGGAGTCGTCCACCATAGTCTTGCCCGAAAACTCATAGAGTCTGGCCTCGCCTGTGGAGACATCGGCAAAGCAGAGCGCCACCTCGTCTCCGCGGACGTAGAATGAGCAGATATAGTTATTCGAGGATTCGTCAAGAAGTTCGCCGTCGGTGATAGTACCGGGGGTCAGCACCTTGACTACCTCGCGCTTCACGAGTCCCTTTGCGGTAGCGGGGTCTTCCACCTGCTCGCATACGGCCACCATGAAGTTCTTATCCACCAGCTTCTTTATATAAACATCGGCGGCGTGGTGGGGTATGCCGCACATGGGAGCGCGCTCGTCGAGACCGCAGTCCTTGCCTGTCAGCACCAGCTGCAGCTCCTGCGATATCCTTACCGCGTCGTCGAAGAACATCTCATAGAAGTCGCCGATACGGTAGAGCAGAACGTGCTTAGGGTATTGCTTTTTGACCTCAAGCCACTGCTGCATTCCCGGCGAAAGTCGGGATTCGTCTATTTCCGGAAGCACGTTTTTCAACTCCTTTTGGTTTATTTTTTGTGGTGTTCTTGTTGCGCCTTTGGCGCCGCTGCACCCGCTATTTCGCCGAGTTTTATGGTTTGCGAAGCAAATCGCCGACCGACATGTCGGCGAAATAAAACTCGTGGTGGTTAAAGCGCAGCTTTAACCACAGCCGCCGCAGGTAGCACAGCTGCCGGTGCAGCTGGGTGCGGTCTCGGGCATGGTGGCGGGATCTTCGCCGTTTGCCGAGCCTGTTACGATGTAGTTTACACTCTGCACCAGCTTGTCGAGTTCTTCCTTTGCGGCATAGTATGCTACCATCTTGGGGAGCGCAACTATCTCGTCGTACAGCTCGCGGATCTCCTTGTCAAGGGTGGTGAGAACGTCTGCGTCCTTGTCCTCCTTGCGCATCTCCTCGTTGAGGCGGGAGCGCTTCATGTTGAACTCGCCGATCTTGTTCTGTATCTCGGGATCCTGATCGTTTTCCGCAGCGATCCTGTTGTAATTTACGTATCTCTCGTCCGCCTGAATTGCAGCGCCAAGTGCTCTTGCCTGTTCGATAATTGTCATGATAATATATCTCCTTTAAAATTATTTCCAGTACCAGTACTCCGCGACCTCGCCCCTGAGCGCCCAATTCATCGAGTCGGTTATCTTCACGTTGATGAAGGTGCCGATGACACTGTCGTCGTAGCAGGGGAAGTTCACGATGATGTTCTCGTCGTTCTTGCCCGTCAGCCAGCCGTCCTCGCGGGCTCTGCCGTCCACCAGCACGCGGCAGATGCGTCCGCGGAAGCGTTTGAGCCATTCGGTGGAGACTTCGCGCTGTTCCATCAAAAGCTCCCTGAGCCACAAGCCTTTCTGCTTGTCGGTCATGTCATCGGGTAGCTCGGCTGCCTTTGTGCCCGAGCGAGGCGAGTAGACGAATGAATAGATGTTGTCAAACTTCACCCGCTTGATGAACTCCTTGGTGTCGCAAAACTCCTCGTAGCTCTCGCCGGGGAAGCCGACGATTATGTCGGTGGAGAAGGAAAAATCCTCACGCTTTGAACGCGCGTACTCCACTATTCTATAATAATCCTCCGCAGTGTAGCGGCGGTTCATTTCCTTTAGTATGCGGTCGTTGCCCGACTGCAGCGCCAGATGCAGGTGCTTGCAGACCTTGTCGCATTCCAGTATGGCGTCGATAAGCTCGCGGGTCGCGTCCTTGGGGTGGCTGGACATAAACCTTATGCGGAAGTCTCCCTCGATGGCGTTGAGGCGTCTGAGCAGCGCGGGGAATCCGTAGCTGTAGGAATTGACGTTCTGTCCCAGCAGCCAGACCTCCTTGTAGCCGTCTGCCACCAGCTGTCTTACCTCTGCCTCCACAGCCTCGGGCTTTCTGCTGCGCTCACGTCCGCGGACGTAGGGCACTATGCAGTAGGTGCAGAAGTTGTTGCATCCGTACATTATCGGCAGGTACGCCGAGAATTTGTTCTCTCGGAGCTGATAGAAGTCCTCGCTTATCTCCCCTGCCGTCTCTTCGGTGTCCACCACCCGCTTTTTCTCCTCCAGCACCCGGGCGAGAAGCTCGTAGAGTCTGGGGTAAGCGAAGGTGCCGAAGATGAGGTCTACCTGAGGATACGCCGCCTGCACACGCTCGGAAGTCTTTTTCTCCTGAGCCATGCAGCCGCAGAGACCGAGTATCGTATCGCGGTGAGCCGCCTTGAACTTCTTGAGGTCGCCGATAACGGCGTAGACCTTGTCCTCGGCGTTCTCGCGGACTGCACAGGTATTGAAGATTATAAGCTGCGCCGTCTCGAAGTTATCGCACTTTTCATAGCCCGCCTTTGTGAGCGCTCCCAGCAGCTTTTCGCCGTCGGAAACATTCTGCTGGCAGCCGAAGGAATGAACATAGCAAAGGGGCGATGTACCGTGCTGAGCGCGGTAGCGTTCGGTGTATTCTTTCACACGCGAAAGCGCGTTTTCCGACGTTATCTCAGCCATTTTAGCCCTCACTTCCTTTCAGCGCCGATCCGTCTGCGGGCGCAATCATACTATTTTATTATACTACACGATATCAGATTTGTCAAGACTTTTTTAAGCGGGCGAAACCGCGTGTAAATTTTACCAACAGGGTAAAAATTTGGACAGCTATCCAGCAAAACAAAAAGCGCTTCCGACATAAGCCGAAAGCGCTCAAAAGTCTCAAAATATCGTCAGATCTTCTCGTGGAAGGTTCTGGAGATAACGTCGTCCTGCTGCTCCTTTGTGAGCTTGACGAAGTTCACCGCATAGCCCGACACGCGGATCGTCAGCTGAGGGTACTTCTCGGGGTGTGCCTGAGCGTCGAGAAGAGTCTCGCGGTTGAACACGTTTACGTTAAGGTGATGTCCGCCCTTTTCGGCATAGCCGTCGAGCATTCCCACCAGATTGTTTATCTGATTCTCTGTTGCCATGATGTCTGCCTCCTTTAAAACTCATCATCGTCGTCTTCATCCAGCAGCTCGGTAGGCTGTGCGCAGGCGCCCAGCGTTCCGCAGTCGTTTGATCTGACGGTGGTAAAGGTAATGCCGTTTTCCATATCATTGAGGTCAACGTGCAGGTGTCCGCTTCCGTCTGCCATCAGCTTGTCAATTACCGAAGCCAGATCCTCGGGTTCGCCGCTGCCCTTGTCGTCCTTTAAGATATATCCCATTTCAATGCACCTCTTTGTATAAAGGTCTCGCTCACTTTTCCTCTGCGAGTGCGTCCGATATGCTTTCGATGTCGATATCGCCCATGAACACCTTATCGTCCTTGCCGAGGGCGTCGGGGATTATCGAAAAGGTGTTGGAGATACCGTCCTGTGCGTGTCTCCATGGGAGCTTAGCAACGCTTGCCAGCGATGCTGCCGCACCGTGGGTGTCTCTGCCGTGCATGGGGTTAGCGCCGGGTGCCAGCGGCACGCCGATCTTTCTGCCGTCAGGGGTAGAACCTGTCTTCTTGCCGTATACTACATTGGAAGTGATGGTGAGGATAGAAGTGGTGGGGATACCGTCGCGGTAGGTGTGATGCTTTCTCACCATATCCATGAAGGTCTTTACGAGGTCAACAGCGAACTGGTCGACTCTGTCGTCGTTGTTGCCGTACTTGGGGAAGTCGCCCTCGACGATGTAATCTACAACAACGTTGCGTGCAACGTCCACTACCTCGCCCTTCTTGTTCTTTATCGGGATATCCTTGCGGACGGGCTTAACCTTAGCGTACTTGATAGCCGACAGCGAGTCTGCGACTACCGAAAGTCCCGCGATGCCCGTAGCGAAGTATCTCTTGACGTCTCTGTCGTGGAGAGCCATCTGTATCTTTTCGTAGCAGTACTTGTCGTGCATGAAGTGGATAACGTTGAGGGTGTTTACATAAACGCCCGCCAGCCATTCCATCATGTCGGTGTAGCGCTCCATCACCTCGTCGAAGTCGAGGTACTCGGAGGTTATGGGACGGTACTTGGGTCCGATCTGGAGTCCGAGGCGCTCGTCCACACCGCCGTTTATCGCGTAGAGCAGGCACTTTGCGAGATTCGCTCTCGCGCCGAAGAACTGCATCTCCTTGCCGACTCTCATGGAAGATACACAGCAGGCAACAGCGTAGTCATCGCCGTGGGTGCCTCTCATAAGGTCGTCGTTCTCGTACTGTATAGAGGAAGTGTCGATGGACACCTTTGCGCAGTATCTCTTGAAACCTTCGGGGAGCTTTCTCGACCAGAGCACGGTGAGGTTCGGCTCGGGTGCGGGGCCCAGATTCTCGAGGGTGTGCAGATATCTGAAGGAGTTCTTGGTGACCATGTGGTCGCCGTCAACGGTAACGCCGCCGATGGACTCGGTCACCCACTGGGGGTCGCCGGAGAACAGCTGATTGTACTCGGGGGTACGCGCGAACTTGACCATTCTCAGCTTCATGATGAAGTGGTCGATGAGCTCCTGAGCGCCCTCTTCGGTGAG
>CAMVIL010000149.1 GCA_947167535.1 uncultured Ruminococcus sp.
GTTCGCTTATATCATTTATATTAACGTGCTTCCCCGCAGTGGATATCATAAAATCAAGGATATCACTGCCCTGCTTTGTCTTGTAAGCCACAATCAGTCCTCCAGTCCCTAGCGGTCAAAACTCACACTGTCAAGTATACCATATTCCGAGGATTTTGTCAACTTTCCTGTCTGTACGCGCATTATTCTGTCTGCAACTCACCGTCCCCGAATTTGACTAACACCCGCGGGTGTGATATACTATATAAGAAGAATTCTCTGAAAAGTGTTCAGTTGTGAAAGTTTTGAACATCTGATGTGATATAATATATCTGAAAGAATCCGAAAGGAGTGCTGACCATGAAATTCATACACCTTGCCGATCTTCATCTCGGCAGACGGATATGCGGGTTCTCGCTGATCGAGGATCAGCGGTACATTCTCGGGCAGATCACCGAAATGATCGCCGAGGAAAATCCCGACTTTATTCTCATCGCGGGGGACGTTTACGACAAGCTCTCCCCGCCTGTGGAGGCCGTCACCCTGCTGGACGATTTCCTCACCGACCTCTCCCGCCGCGGCATCGAGACCTTCATCATCGCCGGCAACCACGATTCCCCCGAGCGGATAGCCTTCGGTGCGAGCCTCATGAACCAGAGCGGCATACATTTTTCGCCGCTCTACAACGGCAGCGCGGAGCGGTTCACCGTCACCGACGAGTTCGGCGAGGCGGACATCTACCTGCTTCCCTATCTCAGGGCTGCCGAAGCCCGCAGGTTCTTCCCCGAGGAGGCTATCCCCGACTGTGCGGCGGCTGTCCGCGCAGCTATCGGAGCGATGGACATCGACAGCTCCCGCAGGAACATCATAGTCTCCCACCAGTTCATTGATGGCGGCGAGACCAGCGATTCCGAGCGCAGCGCGGTGGGCGGCACCGACGGCGTCCCCGCTGAGGTCTACTCCGACTTCGACTACGCGGCGCTGGGACATCTCCACAAGCCGCAGGCTATGGCCCGCAGCAGCATTCGTTACGGCGGCACTCCGCTGAAATACTCCATCTCCGAGGCGGAGCAGCCCAAGTGCCTTACCGTCTGCGAGCTGGGCGAGAAGGGCTCAACCGTCAAGGTGACGCTGCGTGACCTCAAACCGCTGAGGGATATGCGGGTCATCGAGGGCAGCTTCTCGGAAGTTATGGGGGACGGCTCTGACGATTTCGTGCTGGTCCAGCTCACCGACACCGAACGGGTGCCCGACGCGCAGAAAAAGCTCCGCGCGGTGTATCCGCACATCATGGGCGTGAAATACATAAACGAGCTGCAGCGCGCTCCCATTGAGATAAGCGAGGAAAGCGCAGTCGCCGCCGCGTCGCCATTCGAGCTCTTCGAGGGCTTCTTCAGCAAAGCCAACGGAAAAGACATGACCGACGATCAGCGGGAGTATATGCAGAAAATGATCGAGAGGATATGGGGGTAAGGAGGTAACGCTATGAGACCGATCAGGCTTAAAATGGAGGCTTTCGGGCCCTACATAGACGAATGTGAGATAGATCTGACCGAATTCGGCGACAGGGGGCTCTACCTCATCAGCGGCAACACGGGTGCCGGCAAGACCACCATCTTTGATGCCATCACCTTTGCGCTCTACGGCGAGCTCAGCGGAAGCAACCGCACAGGCTCCATGATGCGCTCGAAGTATGCCGCGCCGACTCAGGACACTTACGTGGAGCTGGAGTTCGAGTGCAGGGGCAAGCGGTACACCGTCAGGCGCTCCCCCAGCTATGTGAGAGACAAAAAGCGGGGCGAGGGCACCACCGAGTGCCCCTCGTCGGTACTGCTGACGCTGCCCGACGGCAAGACCATCGAAAAGGGTGCGAATGAGAAGATCGAGACTGAGATACTCATGCTCGACAAGCACCAGTTCCGCAAGACGATGATGATCGCGCAGGGGGACTATCTCCAGCTGCTGTTTGCCAGCTCAAAGGAGCGCGAACCGCTTCTCAGGACGCTTTTCGGCACCGAGAAGTACGAGACGCTGCGAATCAGGATGATCGACGAAAAGAAGAAGCTGTTCGGCGAGCGCGAGGACATAAAGAGGAGCATTCTCGAGGGAGCTTCGTGGATAAAGTTCGAGGACGAGCCGTCGCTGAAACAGATAGCCGACGAGCACGCAAAGGCCGCCAACACCGACCAGCTGGGCGAGATCATCGGGCAGCTGACAGAGCTGGGAGAGCTGAGCAGGAAGCGGCTGGAGGGGCAGAAGAAGATCTCCGCCGAGGAGTACGAGAAGGCGGTCAAGGCCTTGCAGCACGCCGAGGAATGCAGAAGCCGTCTCAGCAAGGTGGGCGCCGACCTGAAAAAGCTGGAGCAGGAGCTGACGGACGGTGCAGCTTCGGTGGAAAAGCTTGGTGCCGAGAAGGACAAGCTGACCTCCGAGCGTGAAAAGCTGGAGGCCGAGAGCCGATCTCTCGAGGGTGCGGCAGCCGAGCTGGAGCGCTTAAAGGCGCAGCAGGAAAAGGCCGAGAAGGAGCTTGCCGACGCGGAAGCACTCGCCGAGAAGGTGGGGCTGCTGACAGCGGCGCGAAGCGACTGTGAGAACAAGCGAAAGCTCCACGAAAAGCGGGAAGCAGAAAAGCTCGCTCTCGAAGTGGCGCGTGACAAGCTGACGGAGGAAGCGGAAGCTCTCCGCAGGCGTGCGGCGGAATTGGACGGCGAGGAAGCAAAGCACACAGCGCTGCAGGGCGAAAAGGCGGACGCGGAAAAGCAGATCGACGCACTGGAGTCGCTCTCCGACGAGGTCAACAAGCTGGCTGCCGACCGCAAAAAGCTGACGGCGGTATGCGAGCAGTACAAAGCCGCCGACGCGGAGTACGCAAGGTGCAACTGCGAGTACGAGGGGCTGAACGCCGCCTTCCTGCGGGGTCAGGCGGGTGTGCTGGGTGAGCTTCTCGGCGAGGGCGCGGAGTGTCCCGTCTGCGGTTCGACACATCACCCGAAGATCGCCCGACGCGGCAGCGACGTTCCCACCGAGCAGCAGCTGAACGACGCGAAGTCGGAGCGTGACAATGCGGAAGCGAAACGTGCCGACCTCAAAGCCAAGGCAGGCAGGCTGGGCGGCGAGCACGACACTGCGGAGAAGAGTCTGAACGAGACAGCCGACGAGCTGCTGGGCAGCCGCGAGAACAGCGGCGTGAAGGCTCACGAGCGCATTGCCGAGGCTGAGGAGACGCTTAAAAAGCTGGGCAGGGAGCTTGCGGAGAAAGCGGCGCTCATCGCGGAGCGCCAAGAGAAGCTCAAAAAAGCCGAGCTCACAACCGCGGAGCTGAAAAAATACGGGGAAAAGATAGCGGCAGCCGACAAGCTATGCAGCGAGACGCTTGCCGACATCAAGACCGCCGAGGGTCAGTGCGCCGAGAAGGAGAAGTCGCTCTCGCAGGAGTTTATGAAGCGCTTCGGCGACGGCTCGACAGAGGGTGCGGAGCAGAAGACTGCCGCTCTCACCGAAAAGACTCGGGCGGCTCTCAGCGAGCAGCGCAAGGCGGTCGAGGGCGGTCAGAAGCGGGTAGATCGGGCGAAGGCGCTGGTCGGCGAGCTGGAGGGTCTCACACTGCGTGAGAAGACCAACTCGGACAAGCTCATGCAGGTCAAGCAGGACATCGCTGCGGGTGAGCGGTCGAAGAAGGACAAGCTCTCCGAGATGGACGCGCTGCTTGCCGACCCCGGGTTCGACGGCTCGGAGCAGGCGCTGGCGGAAAAGTCCGCCGCCGTCAAGGAGCTCAAAAAGCAGCGAAGCGCCATCGAAACGGAGCTCGGCAAGGTCACTGGCAGGATCAAGGACAACAAGACCGCCGCGAAAGTCTTAAAGCAGAAGGGCGAAGCACTCGCCGATGCAGACAGGCGCTTTGCGATGGTGGAGGAGCTGGAAAAGACCGTCTCGGGCAATCTGGGCGGGCAGGACAGGATCACCTTCGAGACTTACGTGCTGCAGGAGAATTTCCGAGGTATGGTGAGCTTTGCCAACCGTCTGCTGCTGGAGATGACCGACGACCACTACTCCCTCAGGACTGCGGTGCAGGACAACAAGAGCAAAAAGTCGGGGCTCGATCTGGAGCTCTACGACCACTGGAACGACACCTCCCGCGATGTCAAAACGCTTTCGGGCGGCGAGTCGTTTCTGGCGGCGCTGTCGCTGGCACTGGGGCTTGCCGAGGAAGTGCAGTCCCACAAGGGCGGCGTGCAGCTCGACTCGATGTTTGTTGACGAGGGCTTCGGCACTCTGGACGAGGAATCCCTCGACCTTGTCATGAACGCTCTGGACGAGCTCTCTCGGGGCAGCGGCAGCCGGCTCATCGGCATAATCAGCCACGTGGAAGAGCTGGGCAACCGCATCACCAACAGGATCACCATCAGCAAAGACCCGATCGGCGGCAGCACCGCAAAGGTCAGCAGCTGATACCGACGGAAACAAGAACAACGAGATCAGATCCATCGGCTCATGCCTGCCGGAAACCTCGGCCACAGAGTGGAGACAAAGGAAATGTTTTCAGGTTTGTGCGCAAGTAAGCCTGACAAAGCGC
>CAMVIL010000150.1 GCA_947167535.1 uncultured Ruminococcus sp.
CCAATATGCCGATTTTAATTGGGCGAGAGAGCGTAAGCGAATCGAGTCCAAGACCAGATTGCGCCGCCAAGACGCAACCAAGCCCACGCCACCCTATAATTAATGAACAAAAACTACGGAAAAAATAAAACATCATAAAGAAAGGACTAAGCCGAATGAAAAAAGTACTTGTATGCGAAGACGAAGAGTCTATCAGAGATTTCGTCGTGATAAACCTTAAAAGAAGCGGTTACGACGTGGTTGACGTCGCCTGCGGTGAGGACGCACTGAAGGCTTACGAGAACGAAGAGGGCGGATTCGATGTCGCTCTCCTCGATATCATGATGCCCGGCATCGACGGTATGCAGGTCTGCAAACGCTTCCGCGAACAGAGCGAGACTATGGGTATAATCATGCTCTCCGCTAAGTCGCAGGAGATGGATAAGATCTCCTCGCTTATGATGGGCGCCGATGACTATATCACTAAACCCTTCTCCATCTCCGAACTTATCGCCCGCGTGGACGCAGTATGCCGCAGAGTAAGCATGGTGCACTCCAAGACCGAGACCGCTTCCGTTATCAACAGCGGCCCCTTCTCCCTTAACCTCAAGAGCCGTACCGTTTTCAAAAACGGTACCCAGATCGATCTCACTCAGGTCGAGTATCAGATAATGGAGTACTTCTTCAAAAACCAGAACACCGCCCTCGACCGCTCCAGTATCCTTAACCACATCTGGGGCGAGAGCTACTACGGCGATGATAAGATCGTTGACGTTAATATCCGCCGTATCCGTATGAAGATCGAGGACGAGCCCTCGAATCCTAAGTATATCCTTACTATCTGGGGCTTCGGTTATAAGTGGTCGGCAGGCTGAAAAAGTCCGTTGACTGATTAACGTAAAATTCATAAATATCCTTTGTATATTTTACCCATTTTCCGCCGATAATCTTTTTTGAAAGTACATTTGGGCGGACTTGTTGAAAAAGAAAGCTGTCGGAATTGCAGAAAAACAGCCTACTTTTTAACATATTCAACCGACTTTTCAACATAAACAGTGTTTAAAAGCCGGTTTCAACAGAGTTTTCAACATAGAGTTGATAACTTGGCTCCGCCGCGCGAAAGGGAGTTTGATGGGAAATGATCAAAGGAATAAATAAACAAATCATCGAGATTAAATGCACAAATGATGAATATTTTGAAAAAGCTCTGTTATTTGTTCGGGCTGAAAAATGCTCGGAACCCTATGAGCTTATAGAAAGCTGCGCACGCGATTATTGCAGCGGATTGTCCCGCCCGCGCCGCAGATGGAGCGGAAAAACAACGGCTGTTGTCCTGCTTTCGCTGTCGCTTGTCTTGACAGCGGCGGCTGTTGTTTGCCTGCTGAACTTCTGAAGGAGAAACATTCAATGCCTAAACATTACGAGAAATTCAACGGTGGCCGCCGCGAAGAGAATGAGGGCGCCGACAAGACCCTCATCTGCGGACGCAACGCCGTAACCGAGGCGCTCAGGTCGGGCGCTAATATAGATACCCTCTACATCTCCAAGACGGGCGGCGGCTCGCTGCCGAAGATATCCGCTATGGCTTCTAAGCTGGATATCCCCGTCAAGCAGGTGGACGACCGCAAGCTCGATAATATGTGCCGCGGCGCTGCACATCAGGGCTGCGCTGCAATGCTCGGCTGCGCGGAGTACTCCTCAATAGACGAGATACTCGCCGACGCCGAACAAAAGGGTGAACCGCCCTTTATCATAATCTGCGACGAGATAGAAGACCCGCACAACTTAGGCGCGATAATCCGTACCGCCGAGACTGCGGGCGCTCACGGAATAATCATTCCCAAACGCCGCAGCGCTTCCCTTAATTATACGGTACATAAGACCTCGGCGGGCGCTGCCAGCTGGGTCAAGGTCGCCAGAGTGCCTAACCTCACGGCGGCGGTCAAGGAGCTCAAAGACCGCGGCGTGTGGGTGTACGGCACCGATATGGACGGCGACAACGTTTACTCCACCGATCTCACGGGCGCCGTGGCGCTGGTCATCGGCTCCGAGGGCTTCGGCATGAGCAGACTCATGCGGGAAAGCTGCGACTTCCTTATCAGCATCCCCATGTTCGGAAAGATAAACTCCCTCAACGCTTCCGTGGCGGCAGGTATTTGTATGTACGAAGCCGTGCGGCAGAGAAAGAATATTACCAAGTGACCGCCGCGACGGAACGAAAAGAAGGTGTAAGAATCAATGGAGGACAAGAATAATCACACAAGCGACCTGTCCCTTAACGAGATACTCGACGAGTACAGTCAGAAGACTCCCTCAGATACCGCTGACGACAGCGAGATAGATAAGATAGTGTCCGAGGTCAGCGGCGACACACCGCCGAGACCCCCGCGCAGACCCCCCGCAAGACCGCCTATGTCGGAACGCCCCGAGATAAGCTTCGGAGCGCCTCAAAAAAAACCTGCGGTCAGGGCTGCCGACGAGATACGCTCGCTGGCAGAGTCTATGCCTGCGGCACCAAAAAAACAGCCGGAGCCTGCGCCGGAACCCGTACCCGTTCGGCAGGCAGAGCCCGAGCCCGTTACAGCGAAAGCTCCCGAACCGGAGCCTGAACCTGTAATAACAGAAAAGACGGAAGCTAAAAAGACCGCTCCCGCCTTCTCCCCCGATACATACGAGGGCTTCGGATCCCATAATGCCGAACCTGAGCCTGAACCCGACCGCGAGCCTTACCGCTACGAACAGGACAGGCACAACCGCGGCGCCATGTTCACTCTGCGGACGTCCGACGACGACAACCTCAAAAAAGCCGCTACCACTCAGGACGAGTACACCCGCCGCGGCGAGGAACCCGTCATCATGGATCAGATACTCAAGCTGAAAAGCAATCTCACGGTGAGAGCCGCCATACTTCTGGCGGGGACGCTGTTCAGCCTGTTCATCACCGTCGCCAACGACTTAAAGCTCCCTCTGGCGGCAGTCTTCGACAGGACGGTCAACCCCGCGGCGTTTATTTTCACCAACACCATTCTCGGCATCGCCGCCATAGGAATGTCCTACTCGGTGGTGACGCTGGGACTCAAGAATCTTTTCAGACTCTCCCCCGACTCGGATTCGGCGGCGGCGCTGGCTCTTATGGCGGCTGTCATCGGCGGAGTCGTGATGCTATTCGACCCCGAGCCCCTCAAAGCGGGATACTTCCACATCTACACCGCCGCGGCGCTCATGGGTATGCTCTTCAACACGCTGGGCAAGCTCAGCGTCATCTCCCGCACTCAGCGGAATTTTGAGTTCATCAGCCGCAACAAGAACATCTCGGCAGTCCAGCAGGTTGCCGACCCCGACACCGTGGCGTACATCACCAACGGCTCGGCGGGCAAGCGTCAGGAGCTTGCGGTGCTCCGCGAGACCGACTTCGTCCGCGATTTCATGAAGAACAGCTACTCGTCGGACATCGCAGACCTCTTCGCGGAAAAGACTACTCCCCTCGTGCTGATAGCCGCTGTGGCAGTCGGCGTACTGTCGCTGATATTCGACAAGCACGCGGAAAACACCTTGCAGAAGGTATTCGTCCTGCTGGCGGCAATGTCGGGAACTATCTCCCTCACGACTTCTTTCGCGCTGTCGCTTATCGCGAACCTGCCCCTTATGCAGGCAAGCAAGCGCGCGCTGGGATTCTCGGGCGTGATACTCGGCTACTCCTCCGTCGAGGAGTTCGGCGACGTCAACTCGGTGCTGATAGACGCCGAGGAGCTCTTCCCAATCGGAACTACCGAGTTTACGAACCTCAAGGTTCTGGGCTCGTATACTATTGACAAGGCGATAATCTACGCCGCAAGCGTCGCCAAGGCGGGCGGAAGCATCACTCAGCCCGCGTTCTACAAAATGGTGCGCGGCGAGACGGAGCACCTGCTCCCCGCCGACAGCGTAAAGATCGAGAACGGACTCGGCACCATCTGCCGCATAAACGGCGAGCGTGTAATGCTGGGCTCCCGCAAGCAGATGGAAAAGCACGGCATCGAGGGACTCCCCCCCGAAAGCGCCGAGGATCGCTTCTCCGTCGGCAACAGGATACTTTACCTCGCGGTCTCGGGACACGCGATGATGATGTTCGCAGTCAAGATCAAGGCGAACAGAAGCTCCCGCCGCTGGGTGCAGCGTCTCGAGGACGAGAATATTTCCATGTATATCCGCTCGGGTGACGGCTTTATCGACCGCCGGCTGATAGCTTCGGTGTACGACATCGACCCCGCGTCGGTGAATATCCTCTCGTCGGAGCTGAACCCCGATTTTGAAAGGCTCACCGCCCCCGAAGAGGAGATCTCTTCCTCGATGCTCTGCACGGGGCACCTGCCGACCCTCGCGATGCTGCTCTCCGCCGCCAAGCGGGTCAAGGCAGCTGCAAATATGGGCGTGGCGATCCAGTACGGCGCACTGATTCTGGGCACCCTGATAAGCGTAGTTCTGATGCTGGGCGGCGCCTTCAAACAAGTCACCCCCACCATCACCATAATCTACGAACTGGCATTCCTGCTCCTCACCCTCATCATGCAGCGATTCAACAAGG
>CAMVIL010000151.1 GCA_947167535.1 uncultured Ruminococcus sp.
CGAAGGGCGTTTGCCGTCTCCCTTGGAACCCCCCTAAACTTTTCATTGCCATGCTCGGTAAGTGTTGCTGCTTTACCTCACATCATAATAAAAACTGTCAGCAGCCTCGCGGTCTTTTCCTGTGAATATCCGCTTCGTCAGCTTGCGGTTCTTTATCAGATACCAGTCGCCGAACTCGTCAAACTTCCTCGATGACGTCGTTACATATGACTTCTTCAACGTCCCGTAACGCTGCCCTCTCTTCACGCCAAGCTTCTTCAGACGGCTCGCAAAATCCATGTCCTCAAGACTCACCAGACTCTCGTCAAATCCGCCTATCGCCTCGAAATCACGCTTGTAAAACCAGAACATAGCACCGCTCAGATACCCGCCGTTCTTTATCATCACCGGCACAAGATTGATAGCAACATAAAGCGCCGAAAAAGCTATCCCCACAGACATTCTGTCAAACTTAGGATTCGTGCCGCCGCCTACGTATTTGCCGCTCTCCAGAAATTCCTCTATCTCCGCAAGCGAGTATTTCGTCATAATACTGTCCGCATCCACCGTCACAACGATCTCGCCGCCGGCAGCTCTGACGCCGGTGTTTCTGATGGCGGAGATGCACTTGTCGTCGTTTATCAGAACCTTCGCACCTAAGCTCTCCGCGATCTCGCAGGTCCTGTCGGTACACCTGTTGGCAACAACGATGATCTCCACGCTGTTGGGTCTGACGTATTTCGCCGCACTGAGCACAGCCTTCAGACACTTGCCTATGTACTTCTCCTCGTTGTGAGCAGGTATCACAACTGTAAATCTCGTGTTTTCCATATCACACCTCAGATCTACTCCACAATGCTTCTGACAGGAGCGTTGTCCTTTTCTCTTTTGAGCCGTCTCTTTTTGCGTATGTAAGCCGTCAGCGCCACCGCAAGTATCACCGCGCCGAAGACCGTCACGCCGATTATCGGATAGCAGTATTTCATGTAAGTCTTGTCCATCGTCTGAAGCTCGGGCTCGACGTAGTATTTTTCCAGCCTGTCCTGAATATCCGCGATAACGCGGTGTGCAGCGAACAGATACAGTCCCGACCCGCCGAGGGTGAAGACTCCCTGAACGATATACTTGCGTGCAAAGGAGAGAACTATACCCGTGAGCATAAGTGCATCTGCTATCAGCATCATAAGACCGGTATGAGCAGGCATGACCTCAGCCGCACCGGTAAACTGTCCGACTATCATAATACCGCCGTAGAAAAAACCCGAGTACCCGAAGCTTGCGAGCATCAGCAGGGTAAAGAGCACCATGAGTGCATTAGGGTAACCTCTCTTAGCCGCCCTGCGCATTTTTTTAGCAGCGCGGCTTTCCTTAAACTTTGCTTCCTCGCGTTCGCGCTGTTCCTCGAGCTCGTCCAGACGTTCACGTTCAGTCTGGCGGGCTTTTTCTTTTTTGAGCCTATCCTTTTTTGACATTTTACACCTCGCGCCAATTTTATAATAGTAATCGCAGTATATATTGTACCACATTCGGGGAATAAAATCAATACCTAATTCTCCCTCTCTTTCCATTGAAAATAATAGTCGGAATGAACCCGCGCGAACGGTCAAGACTAATAACGTAAAGTCTGTTTTAAAAAGATGATTGGCCGGGGGTTTTTACAGACCCCTAAAAGGAGGACCGAAAAATGCACTGTATTAAAAAAATGTCACAGGCACTCGCGGCTGTCGTGGCGGGAGTCTGCTCCGCGGCTATGCTCGGCGTCGGCTACTATTGCGGTAAACTTCCCGACACCGTCATGGACGACGGCAGCCTTCCGAAATTCTCTACCGCTGTCCCCGTTACCGCCGAACGCAGCGTCCCCGCAGGACTTAACGTTAAACTTCTCGGAAGCGTACCTATCAAAAACATAAAGGAGGATACCGTGAAAAGACCTCGCCTTGCCGCAGGCGGTAATGCCTTCGGTATAAAACTCGTCACCGACGGCGTTATGATAATAGATATGAAAAAACTCTCCGGTGAATGCCCCGCCGCTGAGGCAGGGCTTCGCGTAGGCGATGTTATTGAGTCGGTCAACGGCGAGTCGGTGAACTCTAACGCTCAGCTCAGCGATGTTATCAAGGGCTCGGGAGGTAACGGATGCGCCGTCCGGTACCGGCGCGGAGATTCTGTCCGCGAGACTACCGTCACTCCCGTCCTCAGCGAGGGCAGCTACCGCGCGGGTATGTGGGTGCGCGACAGCTCGGCGGGTATCGGCACTATGACCTTCATCGACCCCGAAACAGGCGTCTTTGCGGGTCTCGGGCACTCGGTCTGCGACGCAGACACCCACGAACCGCTCCCCCTGTCTCACGGCACTATATCCCCCGTCCGTATCAACGACGTCAAAAAAGGTACCGCAGGCGAACCGGGTCAGCTTATCGGTGAGTTCTGCGGCGATGACTGCGGCGACCTTACCCTAAACTGCGGCGAGGGCGTTTACGGTATCGCAGATAGTATCCCCGAAAACGCTCCCATGTATCCCATGGCATTCAGCCACGAAGTCCATACAGGCGCGGCGTATATCCTCACCCAGACCGACGACGGCGAACATAGAAGAACTGGGCGGCGAACATGACCTCGTCATCTCCGCCAAAGACCCCGAGCTTCTGCGGCAGGCGGGCGGTATCGTTCAGGGTATGAGCGGCTCGCCGATAATTCAGGACGGCAGGCTCGCGGGAGCCGTCACTCACGTTTTCATCGAAGACCCCACAGGCGGCTACGGCATCTTCGCCGAGCGAATGTACCGCCACGCCCTCGCCGCACAGCCCGACGAAAAACCTCGCAAAGCAGGCTGAACAGACCTTTTTGTGTGCCTTCCCGATGAAATGTTAACAGAAGGTATGAAAATGTCGAAAAAGAGAACAAGCGCTCGGATTATCACTATTTGTGATTTTTCGGGCGTTATCTTGGTATATTATGCATAATTTTGCCGATAAAAAGTTAGGCAACATGACATAATCCGATTGTTTTCCGCAAAAAGATATGCTATGATGTAAATACAGAAAAAAAGCAACACCGCCCCGCCGCGAAGCGTGGCAGGAGGTGTCAGCCTTGATAGCCGCGGAGGGCATAGCGCGCTGCACTGCCGCAAAAAGATTCACATGATACGGAGGAAAACTACAATGAACGATAAGATAAAGATACTGATAGGCGACGACAGCGCACAGTTCGGAATAAGCTGTGCCCATGCTCTGCGGGTACACGGATTCTACGTCCTGACCCGCCCCAAGGACGGCGAGGAGATACTCTCCGCGATATCGTCCGAACAGCCCGACGCCGTTATAATGGAAGCCGTGATGCCCTCGCTGGACGCCATCGCCGTCATGAAAAAAGCCGCCTCGTCAGGCGGCAAGCAGCCGAGATTCATCGTCACCGCCGCCTACATAAACGAATTCATGGAGCAGCAGGTAATGGCTGCTGGCGCTGATTATTATATGCTGCGCCCCTTCAACAACGACCTGCTCTGCGACCGCGTCAAGGCGCTGTTCGACATCGACACCGACATCGGCGAGGGTATGCGCGTCCGCGACCGCCGTCCGCCGAACCTCGACATCATCGTTACCGACATAATCCACCGCATAGGCGTGCCCGCCCACATCAAGGGCTACCACTATCTCCGCGAAGCGATAATCCTGTCGGTTGGCGACAAGGAGATGCTGGAGAGCGTGACCAAGCTGCTCTATCCCGCAGTCGCGAAGAAGTTCTCCACCACTCCCTCACGAGTGGAGCGAGCTATCCGTCACGCCATTGAGATAGCGTGGGACAGAGGCGATCTGGACGTACTGAACGGATTTTTCGGCTACACCGTCTCCACAGGCAAGGGCAAGCCCACCAACAGCGAGTTCATCGCGCTGATAACCGACAAGATCTGCCTGAAATACAAAGCCGCACTCCCTGCGGGAGTATAAAAGCAAAAAAGACCTAACAGCTCACGATGAACTGTTAGGTCTTTAACGTATAATGCAGTTTTAGCTCCTGACTTCCTTGACGACCTCGTCAAACTCCGCCTCGATCTCAGCATCGGGCTTCTCGGTCGCGAGAGACACCACGATGATGAGTACCAGCGAGACCAGGAATGCAGGCAGCAGTTCGTATATCGCAAAGGCGCCGCCCAGCTTGCTGATGCCGAACTTCCAGATGAATACCATCGCGCCGCCGCCGATCATGCCCGCTATCGCACCCTTGGCGTTGGAACGCTTCCAGAACAGCGCCGTCAGCATGACGGGTCCGAACGCCGCGCCAAAGCCTGCCCATGCAAAGGATACTACACGGAAGATGGAACTGTTGGGATTCCATGCGATGATTACCGCAAATGCCGCAATACCCAGAAGTACAAGCCGCGCAGTCAGCATCTTCTGCTTCTCGGTCAGCTTCAGACCGAATACACTGCCCAGCAGGTTCTCAGACATACTCGAGGACGCCGCCAACAGCTGGGAGTCCGCCGTGGACATGGTGCAGGCGAGGATTCCCGAGAAGATGAGTCCCGCAAATATCGCAAGCGCCGCCGAGGTGCTGCTCATGT
>CAMVIL010000152.1 GCA_947167535.1 uncultured Ruminococcus sp.
AACGCCGTAACCGCAGGTGATGGAGTCGCCGATGAACTCGATCTTTCTGGCAGAGGGTGCGGTGGGAGTGATGCTTTCGGAGTCGGTCTTTATCTCGTTGAGCCTGATGGTGCCGTTGGGGCACTCGGAGAGCTTTATGAGGCGAACTGTGTGAACGCCGCTCTCGTCGAACTTGACCTCGTAATCTCTGGGGGAGATGAGGGTGGTGGTATCCTTGTAGAGCTCACCGTCAGCATAGATTGCAATACGCGCGGGAGAGCTGTCACTGGAAGCCGCAGAGTCTGCGGAGACATTCAGTACAGCGGTAGTGCCGTTAAAGTCGAACTCAACGCCCGCGTCGGTAAGACCGAACCAGAGCGCACCTGCATCTTCCATATACTTAGCTCGTCCGAGGATCTTTACGTTATCGCTTGTAGCCTCAAAGGAGTTGAGGACTGCTGCGTCGTCTGCAAAAGAAGCAAAGCTCATGCAGCTGAGCGCGATCGCAGCGGCGCTGAGACCGGCGATCAGTTTTCTTTCTGCCTTCATAGATATCCCTCCGTTAAAAATGTTGTTTTCCCTGTAATATCGCGAAAAATCGTTATATATACAATAATAACATACTGCCTTTAAAAAAGCAAATATGCAAATGTGCATAAATGATATATAAAATTTCATATATCAGGACGTGCAAAATCGCCGCAGCATCATTCATATATTTATATATAATGTTGAACATTCTGTAAAATCACGACAAATCATTCCGCGGTTGTTGACATATTTTTGATAAAGTGATATAATTACAGTACATAGCAGAGGCTCAACTCTGCCCATCCGGAATATGAATAAGTTAATATTTTAACATTTTGAAGGAGTGTGAACCTAATGATCAAAAGGATCGTTTCAGGCTTGTCGGCGGCTGCTCTGCTGACGACAATGCTTGCCGCAACAGGCATCACCGCCTCCGCCGACGGCGCGAAGGGCGGCACCATGCGCGATATCTCTACTGCAGAGATCGTTAAGGAAATGGGTATCGGCATAAACCTCGGCAACACCTACGAGGCTGTCCGCACAGACCTCAAGCCTTCGGCGGGCGCTGTCGCCTTCGAGAGAGGCTGGGGCTCGGTGGAGATCACCGAGGATATCATCAAGGGATACGCCACTGAGGGCTTCGAGTCGCTGCGTATACCCGTTGCCTGGAGCAACATGATGATCGACGACGGCACCTATACCGTCAGCGACGAGTATCTCACGAGAGTTCAGCAGGTCACCGACTGGGCGCTGGATGCAGGACTCTACGTTATCATCAACGAGCACTGGGACGGCGGCTGGGTGAATCAGATACCTACCGATGAAAATCTGGAAAGAAAGTACATTCACATCTGGGAGCAGGTAGCTGACCGCTTCAAGGATTACGGCGACCACCTGATATTTGAGTCTCAGAACGAAGAGCTCGGCAACTGGAAGGATAAGAACGGCAACACCGTGCTGTGGGGCCACTGGGAAGGCGAGAAGGAACCCGACGGAAAGCGCAAGGCTTTCGACTGGGCAAACAAGCTCAATCAGGAGTTTGTAGATACTGTCCGCGCTTCGGGAAGCAATAATGCCAAGAGACACCTGCTAATATCGGGTATCGAGACCGACGCAGAGCAAACCTCAGATCCCTTCTTCAAAATGCCCGACGACCCTGCTGGACGCATGGCTGTTTCGGTACACTACTACGCTCCCAACGACTTCGCGCTTGACTATGGTCAGGGAGGCCTCAGAGATACCTGGGGCACAATGAAAGATTACCGCGAGCTTTATGATTATATGGATATGCTTGAGAATAACTTCGTCAGCAAGGGCATACCCGTAATAATCGGCGAGTGCTGCAACGGCGCGAGAATGTCCGAAAAGAAGCCCGGCGAGGCAAGAAAGTTTATGACCGCAGTCTGCGAGGCGGCTTACTCCCACAACTGCTGCCCCGTGCTCTGGGATATTACCTATGCCGATGACGGCAGCCCCAAGGAATCTGCCGATAATCAGATCTACAACAGACGCACCCTCAAAATGCAGGATCCGCTGCTGAAAGACAACCTCAACGCCATCGTTGAGAACAACAGGCAGAAAGGCACCATAACCGCACCTGCTTCCGTTTCAAAGAAGTACAAGGACTCGGCTTTCAGTATCGGCGCTAAATCCAACAGCGGCGCAAAGATAACTTACAGCTCTTCCAACGAAGACGTGGCTAAGGTAGACGCAAACGGCAAGGTAACGATAGGCGTAAGCGGCAAGGCGGATATCTATATGTTCGTTGAGTCCAGCGACAAGTACACCGCAGCCTGCGCGGCGACTACCGTCACCGTTGACAAGCTTCAGGATCCGCCTACCTCTGTTTCCGAGTACATGACCGTCGACAAGAACGTCACCAAGAACACCGACATCAAGCTTCCCGACGGCTGGAAGTGGGTACGCTCGGTGGCTCTGACGATGGATACTCCCACAAAGGCGAGAGCTCTCTATCAGGACACCAACTACATCAAGCGTTCGGTAGACGTTATGATAACCCGCACCGACGTTTCCAAGCTGACTCCCGCAAAGGTAACCATGAAGAAGCCTGCGGTCACTGCTTCCAGCGTAACCGTAAAGTGGAGCGCTGCCGACAAGGCGGCGGGATATCAGGTGTTCCGCTACGATCCGTCCGCCAAGAAGTGGACTAAGATAAAGACCGTCGGCAAGAACACCCTCTCCTTCAAGGACACGAAGCGCTCGGCAGGCACCGTATACAAGTACAAGGTCCGCGCCTACAACAAGTCTGCGGACGGCTCGCTGACAGTCTACGGCGAATACTCCGCCGTGAAGAAGGCTCTGACCGCTCCCAAGACCACCAAGATAACCAAGAAGTCGGCCACCGCTTCCAGCGTAAAGCTGACATGGAAGAAGGTGGGCTGCACAGGCTATCAGGTGCAGAAGTACGACGCTTCCAAGAAGAAGTGGGTGACAGTCAAGACCATCAGCAAGGCAAAGACTGTAACATACACCGTAAGCGGACTGAAGGGCAAGACCTCCTACAAGTTCCGTGTACGCGCTTTCAAGAAGAGCGGCAGCCTCAAGTCCTACGCCGCATGGAGCAAGGCTGTATCGGTAAAGACCAAGTAACAGCTTGATACATTTATTAAAACCACTCCCGACGGGAGTGGTTTTTTTCTTGCCCGAAAGTGAAAACCCCGTGATAATGGGGCTTCTGTGCTTGACAAGACGGAGCAACTGTGATATAATTTGTACATTAATCCGAAAATCATATCGGCGCACCCGCCGAATAACTTCACCTTATACGGGGAATTGATAATAACATGAAGACTAAAAACCGCGGGCAGTTCAAACGCCTGCTCACTTTTCTTGCGGCATTCATTATAATTGCCGTGTTCGGACGGCTGTATGCGCCTGTCTGGTACCTGCAGTATAATAAGGGTATGCTTGACCCCTTCTGGTACAACGGCAATATCCTTATGGTCGCCATATACGTCATACTCTATTCCGTCTGCACCAACAGCTTCTCGGGATTCCGGCTCGGCTACTATAAAATAACGGGGCTGATAGGCTCGCAGATACTCGGCGTGCTTATGACCAACGCCATTACGTTCCTAGAGATAAGCCTTATCGGACGCGGCAGACTCTCGCCCGTCCCGATGATAAAGCTCACTGCCGTAGAGATAGTAATAGCGGCGGCCTGGTGCATAGTGTTCTCTAAACTGTTCTTAGGCATATACCCGCCCAGAAGAATGCTCATAGTTTACGGCAACTCAAGCGCTACAGCACTTGTCAAGAAGATGAGCACCCGCGATGACAAGTACGTCATCGAAGAAGCAATAAGCTGCGATGAGGATATCGACCGTATAAAAGAACGCGTCCTCAAGCACGAGGCTATCATCATAAACGATATCCCCTCGTCGATGAAGAATCAGCTGATGAAGTTCTGCTTCGATCACAATATCCGCACCTACGTAAACCCGAAGCTTTCGGACATTCTGGTGCGCGGTGCCGATGAGTGCAACCTCTTCGACACTCCCCTTCTTCTGCTGAGAAACGAGGGTATCCCGATAGATCAGCAGATATTGAAGCGCGCTTTCGACATACTCTTCTCGCTTATCGGCATTATCTTAGCCTCACCCTTTATGCTGGTGACCGCACTGCTGATAAAGCTCTACGACGGCGGCCCCGTTCTCTACTCTCAGGACAGGTTCACCATCGACGCGAAGGTGTTTAAAGTACACAAGTTCCGCAGCATGATAGTAGACGCCGAAAAGCACGGCGCCCAGCTGGCGGACAAGCACGATGACCGCATCACGCCTGTCGGCAGGTTCCTGAGAAAGACCCGCATGGACGAGCTGCCTCAGCTGTTCAACATCATCAAAGGCGACATGAGCTTTGTGGGACCTCGGCCGGAACTGCTGCTGTATACGGAGCAGTATACGGAAGAGCAGCAGTGCATCATGTGGGTGCGGCCGGGTATCACGGACCGCAGCAGCATTGTGTACATCGCGCAGGACGAGATCGTCGGCGAGGAGGACCCG
>CAMVIL010000153.1 GCA_947167535.1 uncultured Ruminococcus sp.
GCAGGATAGCGCTGTACAGCTCACTGATGTTCGGCGTGCTGAGCGTAGTGCTGGTCAAGGCGGTGCACCCGCTGGTGCGCCTGCTCTACAAAAACCAGCCCCGAGCGGTATCGCTGGGACTGGGGATAGCCTGTCTTGCGATGATAGGCGGAGATTTTCTGACAACTGTGAAAGGATAATGCGATTTGGCTAGAATGTACCCGCTCTTCTCTTCGAGCAAGGGCAACTGCATATACTTCGGCGACACCGAGAGCGGCGTAATGATAGACTGCGGCGTTAGCTGCAAGCGTGTCTGCGGCGCTCTGGCGGAGAACGGCCTCACCCCCGACTTGGTCAAGGGGATCTTCGTCACCCACACCCACTCCGACCACATCAAGGGTCTGACGGTGTTCCTCAAAAAGCACAGGATACCCGTCTATGCCCAGCAGCGCAACATCGAGATTATGCAGGAGAAAGGCTGTCTGCCCGAGGGTACCGAGTGCGTCGCCATCGACGGCGGGAGATACGAAGTGGCGGGGTACAGCGTCGAGATGTTCGAGACCAGCCACGACACCCCTGCCAGCTGCGGCTACCGCATAACCTACCCCGACGGCAAGTGCGCCGCCCTCTGCACCGACCTGGGCTGCGTCACCGAAACGGTCTGGCAGAGCATCTGCGGCTGCGACCTCGTGATGCTGGAGTCCAACTACGACCCCGATATGCTGAGGCGCGGCAGCTACCCGCCGGAGCTCAAAGCAAGGATCGCCTCCGACTACGGTCACCTCTCCAACGCCGAGTGCGGGGAGAACCTCGTAAGGCTCTGCGACAGCGGCACCATGAATTTCGTGCTGGGTCACATCAGCGAGGAGAACAACACTCCCGAGACGGTGGAGCGCTCAGCTGTAACGGCGCTGAGTCCCCGCGTGGCGCGGCGCGACTATATGCTCTACATAGCCCGTCCCGAGGGCGGCAGGGCAGTCATTTTCTGAGGTGAAGGTATGCTAAAAGTCAACATAATCTGCGTAGGCAAGCTGAAGGAAGCCTACTGGCGGGACGCCGTCGCCGAGTATGCAAAGCGGCTGGGCGGCTACTGCAACTTCTCGGTGGAGGAACTGGCAGAGAGCCGTCTCCCCGACGACCCCTCCGATGGGCAGATACAGTCTGCGCTGGAAAAGGAAGCGGGCGCTATGGAGAAGTACCTCTCCGCTAAGAGCGCTCTGAACATCGCCATGTGCATCGAGGGCAAGACCTTAAGCTCTGAGCAGCTGTCGGAGAAGATATCTCGCTCGGCGGTGGAGGGGGTATCGGTGGTGAATTTCTACATCGGCTCGTCCTTCGGGCTGTCGGAGAGTGTCAAGCGCCGCTGCGGACTGCGGCTGTCCATGTCCCCCATGACCTTCCCCCACCAGCTGGCGAGGGTGATGCTCTGCGAGCAGGTCTACCGCGCCTTCGCTATTTCGGCGGGGAGCAGGTATCATAAGTAGTAGGATGCGGGCGATACGGAATCCTAACCATAAAAAAATGTACAAGCACAAAAAAGATCTCCTGTGGTCTCTGTTATACCATGGGAGATTTACTTATTGTATGTTTTGACCGAGGCGGTTCATTCCCCCTCACCCCCTCTTTTTTAACACAAAAGACTTGAAATCCCGCCCGCTTTGTGGTATAATGAATAGTGTATGACCTATTGGGGAAAACATTGCACCGCGGAGGGGAGTTTTATGAGAATTATGGGCATCGACCCAGGCTATGCGATAGTCGGGTACGGGTTTCTCGATTATAACGGAAACAGCTTCTCCGTCGTTAACTTCGGCGCTGTAACTACCCCCGCAGATATGCCCTTTGAACGCCGTCTGCTGGCTATCTATGACGATATCCGCACGCTCCTGCAGTGCTATAAGCCCGATGTCGTCAGCATCGAGAAACTGTTCTTTAATACCAACCAGAAAACAGGTATCGACGTAGCGCAGGCTCGCGGGGTGACCCTCCTGCCGATAATTCAGGCGGGCGTGCCCTTCTATGAGTATACTCCCCTGCAGGTCAAAAGCTCCATCACGGGCTACGGCAGAGCTGAAAAACAGCAGGTGCAGGAACTGGTGCGGACAATACTCCACCTCAAGGAAGTCCCCAAGCCCGATGATACCGCCGACGCTGTGGCGCTGGCTATCACTCACGCATATTCTGTAAATACCCGCCGTATCATGGCTCAGGCCGACCGCTGACGGGTGAGGAGATATTATGATATATTCACTTAACGGAAAACTGATACATACCGAGGCTGAACTGGCGGTCGTCGAGTGCGGCGGCGTCGGGTACGCCTGCAAGACTACTTTCAATACGCTCCAGAAAATAGCGGGCGAGGATAACGTCACCCTCTACACCCACATGAGCGTTCGCGAAGACACCGTGGAACTCTTTGGCTTCGCTGACCGCGAGGAGCTGAAAGCTTTCAAACTGCTGATTTCCGTCAGCGGCGTGGGTCCCAAGGCGGGACTGTCCATACTCTCGGGTATGAACACTCAGCAGTTCGCTCTCTGCGTCGCGACAGGCGACAGCAAGGCGCTCACCCGCGTCAAGGGTATCGGCGCCAAGACCGCTCAGCGCATTATCTTAGAGCTCAAAGACAAGCTGGCGGGCGAGACTATTTCCGTCCGCGGACAGGGCGCTGCGGCAGTTCCTGCAGCGGCGGCAGGCTCGAACATAGCGGAAGCCGTGACGGCGCTGGAAGTCCTCGGCTACACCGAAGGCGAAGCCCTCTCGGTGCTCGGCAAACTCGACCCCGCGCTACCCGTCGAGGAGCTTATCAAGAAGTCGCTTATCGGACTGGCGAGATTGTAATTAATCGGAGATAATCATGATTGAAGAAACATCGTTTGAATTTGAGAGGACGGTCTCGCCTGTGGAGCAGGTGCAGGACAGCACCGATGACTTCGAGGTCACGGTGAGACCTAAGACCCTCGACGACTATATCGGACAGGATAAGGTCAAGGAGAATATCCGCGTCTGCATCGAGGCGGCGAAAATGCGCGCCGACGCCCTCGACCACGTCCTGCTGTACGGTCCCCCCGGACTCGGCAAGACCACCCTCGCGATGATACTCGCTCACGAGATGGGCGTGAACATCAGAGTCACCTCAGGCCCCGCTATCGAAAAGCCCGGCGACCTTGCGGCTCTGCTGACAAACCTTGAGAAAGGCGACGTTCTTTTCATCGACGAGATACACCGCCTTTCGCGGCAGGTGGAGGAGATACTCTACCCCGCCCTCGAGGACTACGCCCTCGACATCATCATGGGCAAGGGTCCCGCCGCGCGGTCGATACGCATAGAACTCAACAAGTTCACCCTCGTGGGTGCGACAACACGCTCGGGACAGCTCTCGGCACCGCTTCGCGACCGCTTCGGCATCATCGAACGGCTGGAGCTTTACTCCCCCGAACAGCTCAGCGACATCATCAAGCGCTCGGCGGTGATACTGGGAGTCGCCTGCGACGACGAGGGCGCGTATGAGCTGGCGTCCCGCTCGAGGGGCACTCCGCGAATTGCAAACAGAATGCTCCGCCGAGCCCGTGACTACGCGCAGATCATGGGCGACGGCACCATCACAAAGCAGATAGCCGACTTCGCCCTCGACCGCATGGAGATAGATAACTTAGGCCTCGACAAGCTCGACCGCCGGCTGCTGAAAATGATAATCACAGGCTATGGCGGCGGCCCTGTGGGACTGCAGACGCTGGCTTCCGCCATCGGTGAGGAAGCCGTGACCCTCGAGGACGTCTGCGAGCCCTACCTCATGCAGCTGGGATTCTTAGCCAAGACCCCGCGTGGTCGCGTTGCGACTCAGCTAGCGTATGACCACCTCGGGATACTCAAGGACGGGCAGGTGCATTTTTGATGGCTGACATCATGATAGTGCCTGTGAACGCGGACAACGCCGCCGATTTCGGGAACGTGATATACCGCTCGTGGGGCGAGACCTACCGCGGACTCATGCCCGACGAGATACTGGACGGACGCTCGGAAGCCCGCTGGACAGACCGCGCAAGGCAGTCGCCCGATAATAAGCTTATCGCCTACGTTGACGGCGAGGCGGCGGGCGCTATCGGCACGCTCCCGCAGGCGAGGGACTTCTGCACATACGGCGACAGCTTTGAGATAGTCGCGCTGTACGTGCTGAAAAGGTTTCAGCGCATGGGTGTCGGAAGTACGCTGATATGCGAAGCGCTCAAAGACTGTGACAGCAGTCGCGTTACGCTTTTCGTCCTGAAGGGCAACGAAAACGCGATAGCGTTCTACAAAAAACAAGGATTTGACTTCACGGGAAAGTCCTTAGAGGACAACGGGCTGACCGAACTGGAAATGATAAAAAACATCCCCCAATAAAGCGGATCCAACCGCGCGAGGTTGGCGATGGGGTCGGCAAAACGCCGCTACGCAGCTTATTTGCGGGGGGCGAGAAGCCCCCAAGAGACAGCCGCAAACTAAAAAGGAGAATGATATACTATGGGAAGATTATTTGGAACTGACGGAGCAAGAGGAGTTGCTATTACGGAG
>CAMVIL010000154.1 GCA_947167535.1 uncultured Ruminococcus sp.
GCCACAGTTTGTGCCGCAGCAGATGCAGCCTCAGCAGATGCCGCCGCAGTTTGTGCCGCAGCAGATGCAGCCTCAGCAGATGCCGCCGATGGTTCAGAATGTTCCTCATCCTGCCGCACCTCAGACGGTCGGTCAGGAGAGTATAGCTCCTCAGACGGCAGAGCAGCCTCAGACCACACCGCAGACAGCAGCTGCCGATATCCCCCGCGATACCGTTGCCGCTGTGGAAAAGCCCGCGGCTCAGCCGATACCTGCTCCGCAGAATATGGCTCAGCCGGCACCTCAGCCAGCACCTGCGCCTGTTCCTCAGCCTATGCAGGGCGTGCCGAATATGCCCTGGCAGAACTTCGGACAGCAGCCTCAGATGCAGCCGCGTCCGCAGTACAATATGCCGACAAATTTCCCGCCCCGCCCCGCGCCTCAGCTTAAAGAGCCGAAGCCTGTCAATACGGCGGCGGTCATGCTGTTTATCGGCGTGGCGTTCGTAATACTCTCGGGCGTTATATTCTCGACAGCACAGTGGCATACCATGAGCGACCTGCAAAGAGTCGGCATGGTGGCACTCGCGTCGGCGTTCTTCTTCGGCGTCAGCGCGTTTGCTCACAAGAAACTCAAGCTCATAAGCACGGGTCTTGCATTCTATATGCTGGGCGGCGTGTTCACGGGACTCAGCTTTTTGAGCCTCGGTTACTTTGAACTGATGGGCGAGTGGTTCAGCACTTCCGGCGACGGCAAAGCCGCTCTTTACGCTGTCTTCTCGCTGATAGTCACCGCATTCTTCGCGGGGGCTTCAAAGCTTTACAAAAAGACCGCATTCACTCACATGGCGCTCTACGGCGGCGCGGTCAGCCTTTCGCTGATAGCGTTCCAGATAGCGAAGACTCCCGAAACATGGTCGCTGATGCTCAACTTCGTGGCGGCGCTCCTTATCTACATCACCTACCGCGGCGCAAAGCTCATGGGCGAACAAAACGACCCGATATTCCGCAGATTCGCGCTGGTGATATCCGCAGTTTACGCTCTTACCGCAGTTCCGTCGCTTCTGCAGAACCTCGCTGACGGCTGGACTGTTCCTCAGATGGTGACCGTCGGACTCTGGACGGCGGAGCTTATCTTCTACGCTGTGAAGCTCGACCATCCCGTGATCCGCGGCTTCGCACCCTTTACCCTGCTCGTTCTCATTGCCGAAGCAACGGCGGCTCTCGATCTCGGAGAGATGGAGAATGCAGTGGCTCTCAAGTGTATTATCGCAGCTATCATCATGCTGGTAGCGTTTACGGCGTTCAGAATGGTGAAAAAGCTGGCGTCGGGATTGTCCGACGGCGTCTTCATCGGCGGGATCTTCGTTACGGCGCTGATCTGTGCCGCCGATACCCCCGATATGTCCACGGTCATCTTCCTCATGAGCTTTGCTGCAATGGCTGCGATGGCTCACGGTCTGGGCGGCGTGCCCGAGACCGAGCAGAAGGTGTTCAGAGCGCTTTCCGCAGTTCCCGCACTCGTCACTATGGGACTGCTCGGCAGTTTCCTATACGATAACGTCCTGAAGACAAACCTGAGCACAGGACGTTTCACATCCATTAACGAATACCACACTGCCCACAGCGACCCGCTGGAGGCTTTCACCATCGCGGTGATGTTCCTGCTTCTGGCGTTCTTCTACCGCTTCTCGGGCAGGATTGGTCTGAAGCTTCGCTCGATAGTGTCCGACCTGCTTGTCTCAGCTACGGCATTTATGGCGTCCATAATCTGCTATCCCTACAAGGGCTACATCGGCGGCGCCAGCGCTTACTCGGCGATCGCCGCTCTGCTGGCAGCACTGCTCGTCTCGACCTATGTTTTCGAGCGCAAGCCTAAGCTGCACGCAGTTACCTACATCATGCGGCGTGCTTACCCCATTGCAATAATGTTCTTCGTCTACACCGCTTCGGTGCTGGGCGAGGAGATATTCTACAGAACCGGCTCCTCCGACGAGGACGGCAGGCTGATACTCCGCGGCGCGGTATTTCTGGTGCTTGCGGGCGCGGCTATGGTCAGCTTCCTGAATTTCCGCAAGATCCGCACGCTGTTCTCAGACTTTGCGATACCCGTGCTGATTGCGATACAGTGTGCCGAGCTTTCCGACGGTCCTGCACGACCCGCTCCGATGATCGCAGCGGCGACCGCATGGGCGGTGCTTGCAGTGCTGCTGCTCTACGAGGGTCTCGGCCGCGACGACAGCGGACACCTCGTTGTGATACGCGCGTTCTCGCCCGTTGCGCTGTTCTTTGTAAAGGAAGAGCTTTATACTCTGTTCTTCTCCAATGTCAAGACTGACGGACGCTGGGCGACCGTTACCGTCGCGGCAGTAATGCTGACGGCAGCGGCGGTATTCGCTTTCCTCACCCGCAAGGCGCGTGAGGGCGGCGAGCTTAAAAAGCCCGACCTGAAATTCTTCGTGCAGCACCAGTACATCTGGGCGGCGGCGACAGGATTTATGCTGATGACCAGCAATGCTGACCTTGTCTATAAAGGCAATATCTATCCGTCGAGGATAGTGCTTCTCGCACTGGCGCTGTCGCTCTATCTGCTGAGCGAGAGCTTCAAGAACGATCTGCCTGCAGCACTCCCGCTGATCTCGATGTTTACGATCGCCGAGTCGCTGATACCCGCCGACAGCGAGTATGACACCCGCGTGATGGCACATTACATCATCGGCGTGACGATGTTCACGGCATACTGCATATTCTCAAGGCTGTTCCACAAGAGAGCCTTTATCGAAAAGAAGACCAACGAGCTGTTCCGTATCGACCTGCCTGCGATAGCGTCGGTCATCGGGATACTGATGGTGCTGAGCGACCACAACGAAAAGGTGACCGACAGGATCACCTGGTTCACGGCGCTTATCATGTGCAGCGTATTTGCGCTGAATCTTATCCGCGAGAACACTGCCGAAAGGCAGAACAAGCATGTGTATGCTTATCTGGGCGCAGCCCTTCGGCGAGATAGAGAACGAGTTTATACTCTGGAAGCTGAATATTTCTGCTATCCTGCTGTTCGGCATCATCTACCGCTATATCTGGAAGAACGAGACGGAGACGATAAAGAATGTGACCTTCGGCATATTCGTGACTTCATTCGCGGCACTTTTGCTGGACGCCCTTGTAAATCAGTCGCTTGCCAACACCATAACGGTGCTTTCGGTAACGCTGACGATACTCCTCGTATCCTTCGCAGTCAAGAACGGACGCTGGTTCGTGATCTCGGCGGCTTCATTCCTGGGTCTGACACTCTATATCACCCGTGACTTCCTTGCGGCGGTGCAGTGGTGGGTATACCTGCTGGCGGCGGGAATACTACTCATCGTGATAGCTTCTGCGAATGAATACCTCAAGACCCGCGGCGAGACCATCAAGAGCAAGATGATGCAAGCCAAGGATGAGTGGAAAAACTAAACTGCATAAAATAAAGGCTGTCTCAACTGACAGCCTTTTTCTTTGCTTAATACTTTGTAAATACCGACGGATCGGTGACGTAACCCTGATAGCGGAGCTCGTAGTGCAGGTGTGTTCCCGTTGAATAGCCCGTGGAACCCATGAGACCTATCTCCTGTCCCTCCTTGACCTTGTCGCCTACCTCGACTTCCGTCTGGGTCAGGTGACCGTAAAGAGTCAGGAAACCGTTGCCGTGGTCGATTATAACGAAGTTTCCGTAGCCTCCGCCGCAGCCGCAGCTGCCGTACTTGCCGTAGTTGTGGGTGCAGCTGTTATTGGTGCGGACTACCTCGCCCGCTTCGGCAGCAGTGATCGGACAGCCGCCCTCGCCTGCGATGTCAAGACCCGTGTGGTAGCTTCCCCATCTGGCGCCTACGCCCGAGGTTATTTCGTAGTGGTTCTTTACAGGCCACTTGAAGGTGTACTGGCATTCGGTTTCGGGAATCTGCTGACCCGATTTCTCGCGCTCCTTGATGGAGTTCTGCAGGGATTCGATGACAGCCTTGGCTTCCGGCTCGGTCTCGAGGCGCTTTGCCTCGTCCACGTCGGAGTTGTATGTGCCAAGCAGCAGGTCGTTTAGTATGCCCTCGTAGGAGTATACCTCGTTCTCGAATACCCTCTGATCCTCCTCCAGCTGTGCCTTGTGCTCGCGGAGGGCGCGTCTTGTCTCGCCGTTGGAGTCGTAAAGATCGGCAAGGGATTTCTTCTCGCGCTCAAGCGCCGCCGCCTGATCGTCGTAGACGTTCTTCTCGCTCTCGATCTTCTTCATTTTTTCATCGTATACCGCTTTCTTCGCCACCAGTTCGTCGAGTCTCTTGGCGTCGCCTGCGGTAACTCTCTGCATGAGCTCGGTACGCATGAGCATATCGAAGAAATCGCCCGCGCCGAAGATTATCTCGGCGTAGCCTACCTCGCCCGCAATGTACATGTTCCACAGCCGCTTTTTGTACTGCTGGAGCTCCTCGGCGATGTGCTCGCGCAGGGCGTTTGCCTGATCGCGTTCGGTGGCTATGCGAATGTCGATGGT
>CAMVIL010000155.1 GCA_947167535.1 uncultured Ruminococcus sp.
AAAGAATTACAGCATCCTGACCGGCAAGGACAACACCGCTATCACAGGCTTCTCGATGGGCGGACGTGAGGCTCTCCTCATCGGTATGAAGAGACCCGACCTCTTCGGATATGTCGGCGCTATCTGCCCCGCTCCCGGAGTTTCCGGCTCCTTCAAATGGAGCAGCGACAATTCGCCTTACTTCCTTATGATTACAGGCGGAAGCAACGATACAGTTGTTTACGACAACCCGAAGAACTATCACAGCAACTTCGAGAAGAACGGCGTTCCTCATGTATGGCACTATGTAAACGGCGGTTACCACGGTGACAACTGCATAAGAGCTCACCTGTACAACTTCTTCCGCATAGCTTTCCAGAACTGAGGAAGCATCAGACGCAAGACAATTTCGCAGAGTAGGGTCAACGACCGACTCATACGAATAATATCTCTGTAAACATGAGCACCCGACGGGAATCATCAGAATCTCCCATCGGGTGCTTTCCTTTTATGATGAATTAACCCAACATAGCGGGTCATAGTTGAAGCTCTTTCTCCGCGAGCATTCCTAGCCGCAGATCGGTTTCCTTCATACCGAACAGCCGCTCACTCCGCAGGCAGCAGCTGACTTTTTCGAGCGGCTCAGAAGCACGCTGAAAGTATTGCAGCCTTCCCTGCTCTCGGCTCTGATGGTGCCCCTGTGCTCGGAAACTATACTTTGCGCGATGGACAGACCCAGCCCGTAGCCGCCGCGGTCGTTTCTTGCTTTGTCGATGCGGTAAAAGCGCTTGAAGATGTTTTTGCAGTCCGACTTAGAGATCGGCTCGCCCTTGCTTGTGACAGACAGCAGGCAATTGTTCCCCTGCGGACTCAGCGCCACCGAGACCTCAGACCGCTCGTCCGAATACTTCAGGGCGTTGTCCAGAAGGATCTCGATCAGCCGTGACAGTTTATCTCCCTGCCCGCTTACCGTGACACCGTCGGCAATATGGGAAGTCAGCGCTTTCCCGCTCTCATAGTACAGCGGCTCAAACATCATCACGCTGTCCCGCGCCAGCTCGCTCAGGTCAGTGCGGGAAAACTCCGCGGCGCCTGCCGAAGCGTCCATCCTTGCAAGCTCCAGCATACCCTCGATAAGCCCGCGCATCTTGCCTGACATTTTCAGAATGTTATCCGAAAACTTCTGACGGCAGCTTTCGTCGAAACTGGATTCCGTCATCATCTCGGCGTTTGTCATTATGACCGTCAGCGGAGTTTTGAGCTCGTGTGAAGCGTCGGCGATGAATTCTCGCTGTCGCTTTATAGCTTCGGCTGTCGGTCTGACTATGCGGTTCACCAGAAGCAGGCTCAGGAAGAACAGCAGGATATACGCCGCGGCTCCTATCAGAATGCAGTCGCGGATCAGACCGCCGATCATTTTTTCCTCGTCGGTGATGTCCGCAAAGGCATAGGCGTCACCCAGTACTGTCGTGCCTTTCACCCAGCGCAGATGATACTTGCTTAATTCGCCGTCGGTCTCACCATCGGACTGTGCAGCCTCCACCAGCTCGTTCAGCAGATCCTCATCCTCAAGATCGTAGTCAGTGCCGCCAAAGGCGAACATCGAACCGTCGCTGCAGGTCTGTATGGTGAACATAGGCTTCCATGTGCTGTCGGAGGAGGTATTGCCGTTCATCATCGCAAACTGATGCGAGCCCGGCCGCATCGGCATCCCTGTCGGGTACATCATCGACTGCATGGTCTTGATGCTTTCTCGTCGGGTGTTGGTTTTGGTGAAGTATACCACCATCCCAAGTATGCCAACCAGCATGACCGTGACAATCAGCATGATAGTCGTCATGAATTTGATCTTCAGCGATCTCAGCATCAGCTGCACACCTCCAGATGATATCCCAGTCTCCGTACAGCTTCGATGCGTATGTCCGAGCCGATGCTGGTAAGCTTCTTGCGGAGAAATCCAACATACACCTCGACGTGATTCTCAACGGCATTGGTGTCATAACCCCAAACCTTCGTGAGCAGCGCTTCCTTGGAGATGTTGCTCTCGCCGCTCTTCATCAGAATACGCATCACGTCAAATTCGCGGGCGGAAAGGCGTATATCCTTTTCCCCGCAGATGAGCTTGCCCGATTCAAGATCCAGAGCAGTGTTGCCGTAAGCCATCTCATTGACCTGACCGCCCTGACGTCGAAGCAGAGCGTTCACACAGGCAAGCAGCTCGCGGTTGTCAAAAGGCTTGGTGAGGTAATAGTCGGCGCCCGAATCCAGCCCCTGTATCCTGTCGTCAATAGAGGCTCTTGCAGTAAGCATAAGTATGGGGACAGGATCGTGCTTCTTTCTGAGCGCCTGCGCCACCATATATCCGCTAAGGTACGGCATCATTACATCCATTATTATTAGATCGTAAATATTCAGTTCTGCATAGGACAGCCCCGTTTCGCCGTCATAGACCGCTTCGGCCTCATAACCTCTTGAAGACAGCAGGGTCTTAAGCGAATCGGCAAGCATTTTTTCGTCCTCAATTATAAGTATTTTCATGTGGATCCCACCTTCTCAACTATATTATAGCACCTCTACCTTAAATTTAGTTGAAAGAATCGTTTTCACACAGTTTTCATACTCGGGGACTTGTTTTTCAGCATAGGTTCAGCATAGTGAGTTATAATGGAGACATCAACAACGAAGAGCTTCGACGTGAAAAACTCAAGGAGGCAGCAACTATGAAAAGAGCAGCAGCATTTGCGGCGGCGCTTATACTTTTATTCAGCCTGTCGGCGTGCAGCTTGAAGGAAAACGGCTCGGCAAAAGACCTGACAGACAACAAGAAAGAAAGCTCTGTATCAGGCTCCGGTCAGGATACGAAGTCCGGCATCACAGCAGACAATACCAGATCAGAGACAGGAACGGCGTACGCTGAAAAGATCTTCGGGCAGGAAATACTGGAGATCGATATAGAAACTTCCGCCGATGACTGGACGTATCTTAGGGAGAACGCATCCACAAAACCGTGGATAAGCGGAAATATCAGCATCAACGGAACGAAACTTGAAAACGTCGGCATCAAGACCAAAGGCAACACCTCGCTCAATCAGATACCCGAAGACAGTCAGCGTTACAGCCTGAAGATAAACTTCGGCAAGTATGAGGACGGTCAGACCTGTTACGGTCTCAACAAGCTGGTGCTCAACAATCTGATTGCCGACAGCACCTATCTGAAAGAATATATGTCCTACGATCTGTTCCGGTTCATGGACGTTCCGTCCTCACTTTGCACCTTTGCCAAGATCACGGTCAACGGAGAATACTACGGGTTCTTTATCGCTATCGAAGACACCGACGACAGCTTTATCGACCGAAACTACGGCGAGGACAGCGGCGTGAAAGCCTACAAGCCTGAGTCAATGGACATGAACGGCAAGGGCAATGGTGGTATGCCCGATATGAAGGATATGCCCGAAGGCTTTGATCCTAAGAACATGAAGCTTCCCGACGGCATGGAGCTGCCCGAGGACTTTGATCCCGAGAATATGCAGCCGCCCGAGGGCTTTGATCCCGAGAAAATGAAGCCCTCCGAACAGACCGACGACAGCGGAAGCAGCGAGGACAAACGTCAGGACTTCGGCGGGATGCGCGGCGGATTCGGCGGCATGGACGGCGGCAGGAACGGCGTCAGCCTCGTCTACTCAGACGACAAGATCGAAAGCTACTCCAACATCTTTGACAACAACATCACCAAGGTCAACGAAGACGACGAGAATCGGCTGATAGCTTCTCTGAAAGGCATCAGCGAGGGCGAAAACCTTGAGGATTACATCAACGTGGACGAGGTGCTGCGCTACACCGCCTGCAACGTGTTCCTTGTGAATCTGGACAGCTATTTCTCGGGCATGGCTCACAACTATGTTCTGACCGAAGCTGACGGCGCTCTCTCGATGATACCGTGGGACTATAATCTGTCCTTCGGCACCTATCAGGGAGCATCCTCCGACAGCGTGATAAACTATGCGATAGATACGGTCTTCAACGGCATCTCCGCCCAGGACAGACCTATCATCGGCAAGCTGCTTGAGAATGAAGAGTACAATAAGAAATATCACGAATACCTGCGCAAGATCGCAGAAGAGTATGTTCAGTCGGGACTGTTCGCCGAGAAGATCGACAAGCTTGACAGTGTCATCGGCAGCTATGTGGAAGCCGACACAACCTCTTTCGACGGTTACGATGCCTACAAAAGCGGCATCGAAGCGCTGAAGCTCTACGGCGATCTGAGAGCCGAAAGCGTGCTCGGTCAGCTTGACGGCAGCATACCCTCTACGACAGAGGAGCAGAAAAACTCCAAGTATCTCATAGATGCATCAGCCCTCGATATGGATAAGTTGGGTCAGATGGGCATGGGCAAGCATATGCCCTGGAACGGCTCGAAAGAAGCAGCCAAAGACAAGTCCGAGGGGTAGTTAATATTATTCATGTCATTATCCATTCCCTCAATAATACC
>CAMVIL010000156.1 GCA_947167535.1 uncultured Ruminococcus sp.
CCTTAATAACAGGTTTTGCAGTACCGAGCAGCGGGGCACCGCCGTACTCGCTGTAATCTACCTTCTTCTTGAACTCCTTGATACCGCCCATTATCATAAGGGCCGCCATCTTGCTCTTGGCGTTCTTCCCAAGAATAGACTTGAGTTCATTGGAGAAGAACTTGCCCATGCCTTCATAAAGCTTGAGCATTATATTGCCCGTAAAGCCGTCGGCAACGACAACATCTGCGTCTCCGAGCGGTACCTGACGTGCTTCTATATTACCGACAAAATTCAGAGGCGCTGTCTTGAGAAGCTTGTAGCTTTCAAGCTCCAGTTCCCTTCCCTTGGATTCTTCGGCTCCGATATTTGCAAGAGCCACGCGAGGGGTTTCAACGCCCAGTATCTTATTCATGTAAGCGCTGCCCATTATGCCGAACTGACAAAGCATCTCGGGACGGCAGTCGGCATTGGCGCCGCTGTCGAGCAGCATTGTAGGCTCGCCTGCAGTAGGCAGAACAGTTGCAAGTGCGGGACGCTTTATACCTTTAATACGCTTTACGATCATAGTAGCGCCGACCACCAGTGCACCTGTCGAACCTGCGGACAGAAAAGCGTCGCCCTCACCGTCGGCGAGCATCTGCATACCAACAGCCATCGAGCAGTCCTTCTTGCCCTTTACAACAGCTGTCGGCTCCTCGCATACGTCTATAACGGTGGCAGCGTTCTTTATTTTCAGTTCCTTAATGTCAAGGGAATTGTCTTTAGCGCATTTTTTGATCTTCTCTTCGTCGCCGACAAGAGTGATGTCCACGCCGAAGTCATTGTGTGCGTCGATAGCACCCTTGATGACCTCAAGCGGTGCGTTATCTCCGCCGAAAGCGTCTATTACTATGTTCATGATCTTACCTCCGTATCAAGAGTGTTTTTTTACTAACAAGCCACCAATTGCTGCCGCCAAAGCAGAAGCAATGACCAGAAAAACAAAAAGTATCGGAACGGGAAACAGGGTTATCGTTGAGCACAATGCCTCGGAAACTGTCACGCCGATAAAATCCTCCCGCGCGTGTCTGTACCAGCCTATTGCGCCGATGCCTTGATATGAACCGACGCCTGTAAGGTTAAGAATAATTATAATAAAAGGGAAAACAGAGCAGCTTAAAACTTGTTTTGCAATACCGTGCTCAGAATCGTAGTCGATGGTAATCAGATATACAAGCAAATACAGAGCAAGAAATACAAAATACAAAACTCTGTTAGCGTCCGATCTCGCGCAGCCGCCGACTATCAAATCCATAGTCATTTTAGCAGGTGAATCGCCCTCTGCAAGTAATCCCGTGCCGAAGTGTAATACAAAATAGGACATAACAGCCAACAAAAGCGCGGAGGCTGCTTTGTGCCTTCTGAAAATGGTAAGTGCCTTCATTTTACAACACCCTTATCACCGAGTCGAGCGCACTCAGTCCTCGCAAAGCCATTGTTTCGTAGCGTTCCTTCTTGCCTCGGATACGTTCTTCAAGCGGCGGGAGCACGCCCATGTTGCTTCCCATCGGCTGGAAGTCCTCAACTTCGCTGTTGCTTATGTATCCCGCAAGTGCTCCCAGCATAGTCTCGCGAGGGAGTATCACAGGCGACAGTCCTTTGACATCGCGTGCCATATTTAGTCCTGCAAGTATTCCGCTGGCCGCAGACTCTATATATCCTTCAACGCCTGTCATCTGACCTGCGAAGTATATTTCGGGTCGATTGCGCATAGCAAAGCGTGCATCAAGCAGCTTCGGCGAGTTAATGAACGTGTTGCGGTGCATAACACCGTAGCGCAAAAACTCGGCGTTTTCAAGTCCGGGAATCATCGAGAAAACTCGCTTCTGCTCACCAAACTTAAGATTTGTCTGGAATCCGACGATGTTGTACATCGTCCCTGCTGTGTTTTCGGCTCTGAGCTGTACGACCGCGTAGTATTTCTTATTGGTGACAGGGTGGAAAATACCAACTGGTTTCAAAGGTCCGTACCGCATCGTGTCAGCGCCGCGTTTTGCAAGCACTTCAACAGGCATACAGCCCTCATATACTTTAAAGCCGTCCCGTGAACTGTCGGTCTCGAATTCATGCAGAGGCGCGCTCTCGGCATTTATGAGAGCCTCATAAAAACGCTCGTACTCATCGCGTTCCATCGGACAGTTTATATAATCAGCCTCTCCCCTGCCGTAACGGCTGGCGAAAAAGGCTTTGTCCATATCAATGCTGTCGGCTGAAACGATAGGTGCAGCCGCATCGTGGAAATGGAGATACTCCCCGCCCACCAGTTCACGCAGAGATTCGCTCAGCGCATCTGATGTAAGGGGACCTGTTGCAAATATCACTCTGCCGTCGGGTATTTCAGTAAGTTCTTCATTGATTACTTTTATCAGCGGGTGAGATACTATCCTCTCGGTGATCTCGTCGGAAAACACTTTTCTGTCTACAGCAAGCGCTCCGCCTGCCGAGACCTTTGCTTTTTCCGCAGATATCATAGTAAGCGAACCGAGACGGCGCATCTCTTCCTTCAGCATACCCGCCGCCGAACCGAGCCTTGCTGCTTTGAGAGAATTGGAGCATACCAGCTCTGCAAAGCCCTGATACTTGTGTGCGGGAGTGTACTTTTCAGGCTTCATTTCGTAAAGCTCGACACTTATGCCCGCATTAGCAAGCTGCCACGCAGCTTCACAGCCTGCAAGGCCTGCGCCGATCACTTTTACAGCATTAGTCATTCTTGATGTCCCTCGAGTATCCGCAGCCTTCCTTGTGGCACATCAGCTTACCGCTTTTGCCGCCCTTCTGGAATAGCGAGCTTCCGCACTGAGGACACTTTTCTTTGGTAGGAATATCCCATGTCATAAAGCGGCAGTTGGGATTATCCTGACAGCCGTAGTATACCTTGCCGCGCTTGGATTTTTTCAGCAGTACCTTTTTGCCGCAGTAAGGACAGTCGGCACCTGTTTCGTGCATTATAGGCTTGGTGAATGTACATTCGGGGAAGCCTGTACAAGCCATGAACTTGCCGAATCTGCCTATCTTGATGACCATAGGCTTTCCGCATACATCACAGACCTGATCTGTCTCCTCGTCGGGGACTTTTACACGCTTGCCTTCCATGTCAGCTTCGGCGTTTTCAAGCTCTGTCTCAAATTCGTTATAGAATGATTTGAGCGTATCCGTCCACTGCATCTTACCGTTTTCGACCTTATCGAGATCGTCTTCCATGTTAGCGGTGAACTTAACGTCAACTATCTTGTCAAAATGCTCGCTCATAAGCTGGTTGGTAACCTCTCCGAGCGATGTGGGCTTCAGCGACTTGCCGTCGCGTTCAACATAGTTTCTGTTGAGTATAGTAGAAATAGTAGGAACGTAAGTTGAAGGACGTCCGATGCCTGTTTCTTCAAAAGCCTTTACAAGTGTAGCTTCGGTATATCTTGCCGGCGGCTGAGTGAAATGCTGGTTTCCGGTAAGCTCTTTCACTCTGAGGGTGTCGTCCTTCTTGACAGCGGTAAGATCGTTCTTGGGGGAAGCTTCGCTGTCTCTTGTCTCTTCATAAAGCACGGTAAAACCGTCAAACTTTACAGAGAATCCGGAGGACTTGAATGTGCAATTACCTGCATTGATATCTACAGAGATAGTGTCCATAACACACTTCGCCATCTGGCTTGCCATGAACCGCTCCCAGATAAGCTTGTAAAGCTTGTACTGATCGTTAGTAAGACTTCCCTTGACTACCGCAGGTGTAAGCTCGGGATGCGAAGGTCTGATAGCTTCGTGACCGTCCTGAGCGCTTCCTTTTGACTTATACTTATTTGGTGTCTTGGGGATATATTCCTCGCCGTATGTCTTACCGATGTAGTCGTAAGCTGCTGCACGTGCTTCATCGGAGATACGTGTACTGTCGGTACGCATATAGGTGATAAGACCCGTAGGACCCATATCCTTGATGTCAACACCTTCGTAAAGCTCCTGAGCAGCCTTCATGGTACGTCTGCCCTGGAAAGAAAGACGCTTTGAAGCTTCCTGCTGAAGCGTAGAAGTTGTAAAAGGCGGTGCGGGAGATCTTCTGCGAACGCTTTTCTTAACTGCAGAAACGACAAACTCAGCGCCATTGAGACTTTCAAGGATCTTATCTACATCAGCCTTTGAACCCAGCTCGGGCTTTTCATTATCTATCAGTGCAAGAGATGCCGTGAAGATCTTTCTGGACGGCGGATCAGTAAAGCGCGCATCAACAGACCAGTATTCCTTGGACTCGAAATTCCTGATCTCTTCCTCGCGGTCGCATATCATTTTTACTGCAACAGACTGCACTCTGCCCGCAGAAAGTCCGCGGCGGATCTTTCTCCAGAGAAACGGAGAAAGCTTGTAGCCCACGATACGGTCAAGAACACGTCTTGCCTGCTGGGCGTCAACAAGATTCATATCGATCTGTCTGGGGGCGTCCATGCCTTC
>CAMVIL010000157.1 GCA_947167535.1 uncultured Ruminococcus sp.
CGCATTATCAGGTAGACGATGACCATGATGAGCTGCATGATGATGAACGCCGCGCAGAATATCGCCGCTTTCAGAAGCTGCAGGGCGGTGTTGCGTATGAGGTGTTCCTCTGCGTACTCGCCGCCGTCCTGAGGGGAAGCCGACGCCGCGTTGAGCAGGTCGGTTATCTGGGATTCCTTGATGTCGAGCTTCTCCATATTCCTAAGCACCTCGGGGACAGCCTCGCGGACTTCCTCGGGAGCCTCGGCGGAGTAGCGCTCGCTGAACCTACGGCTCAGCTCTTTAGCCTTCTCCTCGTCCAGACCGTTTTCCTCGGCTATCTTCTTAGCCGCGCCGACTGCGTCGCCGGAATCTGCCAGCTTTTCTCTCAGCACCGTCTCGGGTATGCTTATACCCTGCTCGGCGAGCAGCTGGTCGGCGTAGCTCACGGGGTCGATGTCCGCCAGTGCGTTCGCGCAGGCGTCGGTGATGGGCTGTTGGAAGTAGTTTTCATACACAGGCTGTGCGAGGAAGGAAGCGCAGGCAAAGGCCGCCGCCGCCGACACCGCCAGCGAAATGACCGAGAGCAGCTGTCTTTTGAAGCCGCGTGCCAGTCCGAATATCAGCGGCACCACCACAAGGCAGGCCGCGAGTATGTCAAGAATTATAGCTGTCCAGAGTTCCATAGCACATCTCACATTTCAAATTTTATCTTGTCGATGCCGTGCTTGCCCGAGAGGTAGAGCGCGGAGTTCATGTAGGTGAACTGGTTGTATTCCTTGTCGAGCATAGCCGTCCCCGACTCGGAGCCGTCGTAGCTGTATGCTATCACGTTTGAGGAGGTCAGGAGCATCACCCGCTCGCCCACGACCTGCACCTGCTTTACGGTGTTCCGCCTCGCATATCACGAGCCTGCCCGAGTTTTTGGTGGAGCCCGAGAGTATCACGGCGGAGCAGTCCTCGTCCAGCGAGAAGCCGATGAGGTCGCCGCTGTATTCGTACTCGGCTATCCTTTTGCCGTCGCCCGAGAGCACGAAGAGTCCGTTGTCGGCGGCGACGTGGATATTTCCGTCAGAGCAGAGCACACAGCCTATCGCCAGACCCTCTATCTCCTCGCTGACCATCTGTTCGCCGTCCTTCTTGAGGTCGAGGCGGATCACCTGCGAGTATATCTCGCCCTGCTCGGAGGAGAAGGTGCAGACATAACTGCTTCTGCCGTCGTCGGTGACGTACACCGCCATGACCTTCTTGGTGGAGTCGTAGCGGTAGATGAGTTTGCCTTCCTTGTTGTAGTAGAGCACCGTGGAGGCGTACTTGTCGCTGGTCACCAGCACAGCCGCCGTGCCGTCCTCGCCAAGAGCCGCGGACATGATGTCGTTCTCGGCGTTCTTTGAGTAGAGCTCGCCGTTTTTGTTGTAAAGCTTGAATCCGGTGCTTCCGAAGTCGAACACCAGCGCACGCTTCTCGGTAGGCCTTACCACAGGCGAGGAGAAGTCGTGGTCGTAACTGCTCCGGCGCTTGCCGCTTTCGTCGTATATCGTCAGACGGTGAGCGTCCGCCGCCACCAGATAGTTCTTCATGGTGAAGACATCCAGCGCCGCCTCGTCCGCGGAGATGGGGAAGTTCCCGCCTTCAAATTTTCCTGTGTTGTCTATGGTAGTGATAGGCTTGTCAAAGATGCCTTCCAGCTTGGGGAGCCAGTAGGGGTAGCTGATGTACAGCCCGATACCCACCAGAAGCACCGCCAGAAACGCGATCAGCCGCTTCATAACTCTAATCGAGCGCTCGTTCCGCCGAACCGACTTTATGTCAATGTGAGCAGCGCCTTGCTCGTTATCCTTTTCTTCGCTCATAAGCTCTCCTTTCGGTGTATGCGGCACCCAACGTTTTCTGAGGGCTCTGCCCTCAGACTCCCGCCAAAGAACCCCTTTTGGAGAAGGGGTTCTCTGGACTCTCCCTAAACCTCTCTGTTATTTTTGTGATATGTGGCTTAAGCCCCATATCGCAAAAATGATAAAAAAGTTTAGGAGGGGTCCGGGGAGACCCTTTCCAAAGGGTCCCTCGGCGGGAGTCTGAGGGCAGAGCCCTCAGAAAAAAGTCAGCTCGCTTCCATGGAGTCAGTTACCGCCTTGCGGACTGCGTAAGCGTCGGAAACGATGGCGCTGGCACGCTCGGCAACACCGTGGAGTCTGTCCATCTCGCGCTCGGAGACGTCGTTCTTCTCGGTCTTGAGTGCGTTCAGGTTGTCAAGAGTCTCCTGAGTATCGCGGAGAATGATCTCGGTCTCTTCCTCGATCTTGCTCTTCAGACCATCGAATGCAGAGTATACCTGACGTCTTACAGTCTCAGTAAAGTCGTTGTTGAGTCTCATCTCGTGGAACTGCTTCTTGACCTGCTGCTTGAAGCTGGTCTTGTACTTGTCTATACGCTCATTGACAAGCAGCTTGTCAATGGCAAAGCCCGCGCTGAAAGTACCCGCGAATCCTGCTACTGCCATAACGCAGAGCGCAACAGGCCACGCCGGGCTGAGTGCCAGCACGGTGGTAAAGAATATCGACGAGAAGCTGATAAGTCCGGTAACGCCGCCCAGCAGAGCGCCCTTGACGCCCGCCTCGCGGAAGCCTAAGAATGCCGCACCTACGCCAAAGGAACCCAGCGCTGCACCGATGCTTCGGTCTGCCACGGTGCCGTTCTTCGAGATCTTCTCGGGCATTACGAACATTTCCTGGATCTTGGTAACGCTCTGGAAGAACTCGTCCTCGAAGCCCTGCAGTCTCTCGGCCTCGACGCTTACCGCAACGTTTATGCTGTTCTGGATCTGCTCGCAGATTATCTGCGCTCTGTCCTGAATGCCCTCGCGGATCTTCTCGGTGAGCTTTGCAGAAACCAGCTTCAGCTGGTCTCTCTTGAAGTCGTCGGAGGTCATTCTGTAACCGTCGATGACCTTCATTGCCGCTTCCTCGATGTTGTCCCAGTAGTTGTCGAGCACCGGCTTCAAGTCGTCAAATACCTGATTTGCCGCTTCGTTTATGCGTACAAATTCCTGTCTCTTCTTGTTTCTGATGTCGTCGATCTCGGCGATGGCGGCCTCGTATCTCTCCATGAACTCGTCGTTCGCCATCATCAGCGCGTTCTCCTGCATAACTACCGAACGCAGTACCTCTGTACCGGAGTTGGTGATCTTGTTTGCAAGAATCTGGAGCGTGATGGAACCGCGGTCGCGGGTCAGCATATTCTCAAGAGCCTTCTCAAACTCGGGGAAGTTAGACTCCTCCAGCAGACCCTCGTCCTCTATCTTCTTAGCCGTCAGGGCGCGCTTCGCGTACACGCCTATTACCTTGGGCGTGCCGATCTTTCTCTTATATACTGCAAACTCACGGGAATCCTCTCCCATGACCATCTTAGCCTTGTCCATAACGTACTTGGTGATACGTGTGCGGACGGTCTCAACGATCTTGTTCTCGTCCTCGGGCGAGAATGTGCCGAAGCAGTTTACAACAAATATGATACGTCCTACGTCAGATGTCAGCATCTTCTTCTCGAGGAAGTCCTTCTCAAACTGCGAGAAGGGGCTGTTTGCAGAGATAACGAACACCGCCGCGTCGATCTTCGGGAGTATCGACAGTGTAACGTTGGTCATCTGCTCGTCGTCGTTGAGTCCGGGAGTGTCGATGATATCAACGTTGTTGCGGCAGAAGTCCGTCTCGTAGTAAACGGTAGCCTCCTTCACCGTCTCCGCGACCTCCTCCGACTCCAGAGTAAGCTTGGTGACATAGTTCTCCAGCTGGTCGATGTCAACTCTTTCGGAGTGACCGTCCTTGTACTCTACCTGAACGTAAGGTTCCTCGCTGTAAGTCACGCGGTTGAGCGTAGCGGTAGCGGGAAGCACGTCAGCGGGCAGAACGTCCTGACCCAGCATAGCGTTTATCAGAGTAGACTTACCTCTTTTGAACTCGCCCACGATAGCGACTTCAAAATGCTCGCCTGCCGACTTCTCAATAGTCTCACGGATAGACTCCGCGGTGTTGGTAAGCGAGATCTCCTCGCTCAGCTGAAGCAGTTCTTTCAGATCCTTAGTCAGACTCTTCACCGTATCCTTATAAGACGAATAGGTCGAATAGTCTATCACTTTTTTCTCCTGACTCATCAGTTACCCTCCGTTATATATCAGTTCAAAAATAATTGACATATGCTTTAGCAGTTTACATCGAAAAATTCGCGCAATACTGCATTCTAATATAGTATATCACAAATGCTGTAAATTCGTCAATAGAATGTTGCAGACCATCTAAAAAAACCGCCGCTTTGCACAAAATCGGGTATCTCCATTTGGTCAATAAATCAAGATATTGGGGGAGGAAAGTGTCACTGGGAAAACTGGGCATAGAGCCCGACATAGTTCGCCCTTGCAAGGGGCTGCTCGCCTTTCAGGGAAGTTCGCGTAGCGAACTTCTGGCAATAAGCGC
>CAMVIL010000158.1 GCA_947167535.1 uncultured Ruminococcus sp.
CTGCTGAGTGAGCTTAGCTACCTGAGACTGAGTCCAGGAGAGATTCTGGAGCGCGTTAAGGTTTGCGGTGTCGTAGCGTCCCATTGTGCCGAGTACAGATTCGATGTCCTGTCCGTAGGTGGTCTGGGTCTGATCAGAGGTGAACCACTTGATGAATTCCCAAGCGCCTTCCTTATCGGGGCAGGTCTTGAAGATCAGCGCACCCGATCCTGCGGAGGAAGCGGTGATGGCGATCTTGGTGCCGTCCTTCAGGGTAACGGTGCCGTTCTCATTGGGAGTGCCGGGAACGTGCATGAAGTTCCAGCAGCCCTTGATCTCGGGAGCCGCAACGGTCAGCTGGTTGAAGAAGGTATAGTTCTGGACCATTACAGGCATATCGCCCTGACGGAATCTTGTAAATGCGTCGTAGGTCTGGCTGAAGCTGTACTTGGTGTAGAACTCAGTCCACATCTCAAATGCGTTTACAGCCTCCTGCTTGTCGAAGTTTGTCCTGGTGAGGTCTTCGTTGTAGTAGTCAACGCCCTGCTGCATAAGAAGCATAGCGAAGGTGTTGCCGGCCTCGGTTACAGGCGAAACTGCGGTAACGCCGGAAGTACCGCCCATTACGGGAAGGATAAGACCAACTTCCATGTAGTTTCTCTGAAGTACGGGCAGTACGTTGAGCAGACCCTCCCATGTAGCGAGGTCGGTCTCGGGATCAACGCCCAGCTCCTCGAGGATATCGCTGCGGTAGAACAGCATCGGGAAGGTCTGGGATACGGGGAGTCCGTATACGCCGTCGTTGTACTTATAAAGAGTCATAGCGTCGGAGGAGAATCTCTTGGTAACTTCCTCATAATCGGGGAACTGAGTGATATCCTCAAGAACGCCACGCGAAGCCAGCTGGATCGGGAAGTCGCCGCCCATGAACAGCGCAAGGTCGGGACCCTTTCCTGCGAATGTAGCTTCGATGATACCGCCCTGTACCAGCTTCATGTTGACCTTGGTATCTGCGGTAAGGTTGTATTCATTGTTTACGAGGTTCGTAACGACGGTAGCGTTATCACGGCCGAGCGCGATCCAGCAGGTCATCACGTCATCGCCCTCTTCCAGATCCGTAAGAGAATTGTAATCCTCAAAGAAAGAGCCGATGAATGCGTCAAATCCGAACTTGAAGGAACGGAAGAAATTATTTTTGCAGGGAGTGAATTCGGTGTCAGAGCCTGCAAGCTCTATCATGTCTACCTCAAGGGGCTGCTCGCGGTAAGTGCTTACCCACGAAGACAGCGAGGTAACGTTATCCTTGATCTGGCTCATCATCTCGGGGATACGGTCGGGCTTTTCGATACACTCGTCGAGGGTCAGTGCCATCTTTTCGAGCGTTACAGCCTCGGAACCGCCCTGATTCGAGAGAGTCTCGATCTCGTTCTTGAGAGATCTCAGCTGCTTGCTGAACTCCTTGAAATCGGGGATGATCTCGGGGATGGTGTGGTCGATCATGTAGTTGTTGTACTCGTCGGGATCAGGACCTGTGATCTGTCTGATCCTGCGGTAGTAGTTGTTGATGTCATAGGTGATGTTGTCAAGCTCGCCCATGATGGAACCGATCTCTCCGGGAACAGCCTCAAGAGTGAGGGTGTGCTGACCTGCCGAGAGGTAGTAGTAAACGGGGTCTGCGTTCTCGTCGTCGGTCACTCTGGGAGTGGTGATCGTCCAGTCGGAGTTGTAGTAGAACTTGATCTGGTCGCTCTGCTTGTTGGGAACGACACCGTCGATGTAGAGGCGGCGGTTGGAGTACATACCGCGCATCACGTCCTGCTTGGCTCTGATGCCGACCTTGTACCAGCCGTCCTTTGCAACTGTAACGTTCCAGGTAGCAGCCTGAGTGGACTGAGTCCAGCTCTGCTTTCCTATTGTATTGTATCTGGTCTTGGTGGGGCTCGTACCGTTTACGCACGAGGTTATGTAGGAGTGCATATCGCTCGTCGGGAAGAGTGTGCGGTCGCTCTTTTCGTTTGCAAGCTCACCCTCTAAGGAGATAAGCTCATTCGCAGCCGCCGCAAGCTCGGAAGCATCGGGCGCCGTATAATCTTCGGGAGCGGTATACTGATAAAGTGTGATATCCTTGAGGGCGAACTGTGCCTTCTCGGACTTGATGGTAACGACGTTGTGGCCGTTCTCAAAATAGAAGAGAAGCGGCTCGCCCGAAAGTCCGTCGATATCCTTCAGCGGCTGATTCATCTGCCACTTCGCATATGCGACCTGACCGGGACGGATATCATTACCTCTGGTATCCATATCAATGCCGGTGTTGCTTTCTGTTGCGGCGTTCACCCAAACCTTGGGCAGAGTGATACGGCCCGCAGTAGGATACTGACACTCGCCGTTGACGTCGAACTCAAGCTCGACATCGCTGGTGTTGCTCTCCTGAGGAACATAATAGCTCAGCTTGACGCTGTAAACGCCAGCCGAGGGAACGTCAACTCCGAAGGAGAAGCCTCCGTCCTGATTTGCCCAGTTGAGGACATTATCCTCGCCGCCGACAGAAGCCATCGCAATGTCAGTGCCGTCCAATACAGTGTAATCCGAACTGCCCGTGATATCCGAAGCAGTCAGGGTTATCTCCTGATCAGAGCCTTTTTCGCCCGAATACTTGACGAAAAACTCTTTGTAGGATTCTTCAACGCGCTTGCCGTCCGCACCGGCAGACTCGTCGCCGCTGTCCGCCGAAGCAGCGTTTCCGACCGCGTTGTCAAGCGCAGCGGAGTTCTCTTCTTCAGCGTCAGCAAACGCAGGTATCGCGGCCGAAGCCAGCATTACAGCTGCGACTGCGGAAGAGACAACACGCCTAAACCTTGTGTTATTCACAAAAAATCCACCTTTCCAGTAAATTTGCTGTTCTATAAACAGTCCCGCAGCGGGCAACGGATCCTCACCTCGCCGCAAAGCTGATTACATTTTAAATATATACTATACGTTTCACAGCAGGAAACAGTAATAGCCCAAATCCATGATCGGGTATCAACCCGACCGAACGATGTAGAGCCGTCCGCTCTCATCATCCACCTCGACCTTGACCCTGTCGCCGCCCTTGATACCAAGCTTATCCATATGGTCCCGCGGCAGCTGGAGTCTTCCCGCGCGGTCAAGCACGACAAGCTCCTCGTGGGTGAAGTCCTCATCTGTCTCAGCGTCAGCAGCAGCGCCCTCCTCGGTCTCGCCGAAGCCCTTGATCTGCTCCAGCTCCTCTTTATAGGAACGCTTTCTGACTATCTCCGAACTGGTCCTTCCGTCGCGGATCGCCACGACGCGGTCTATATGCCGTGCCAGCCGGACATCATGAGTAACGATGACCACCGTGACCCCCAGATTCTTGTTCACCTCTTTAAAGATGTCAAGTATCATATTCGAGGTCTTGGTATCCACCGAACCCGTAGGTTCGTCTGCCAGCAGCAGCTTCGGGTCGTTCGCCAGAGCTATCGCTATCGCGACTCTCTGCTGCTCACCGCCCGACATCTGGTCGAGCCGCGAGTTCTTGCGTTTGAGAAGCCCCACGCTGTCCAGCAGCTTCAGCGCCTTTTCGCGCCGTTTTCGCCGTCCGTCAAGCAGCATCGGCAGTTCAACGTTCTGCACCGCAGTCAGATACGGCACAAGATTTCTCGCATTGTTCTGCCAGACGAACCCGACGGTATTGCGTTTATAATCAACATAGTCGTTGTCTGTAAATTTCAGCAGGTTCTTTCCGTCCACGAAAAGCTGACCTGCGCTGGGTCTGTCAAGTCCGCCCAGCATATTAAGGAGCGTTGACTTTCCGCTTCCCGAGTTGCCGACTATCGCCATCAGCTCTCCCCTGTCAACGGTAAGATCAAGTCCCTGCAGCGCCACAACTTCAACTTCAGAAGTTTTGTAAATTTTTACAAGGTTTTCACACCTTATCATAGCGCCGTCATCATTAACTGTTACACTATCCTTATCAAAGCTGCTCAACGATCTCACCATCCTCAAGCGTGTAGACCTTATCGGCCACATCCATCATACTGGGGTCGTGTGTCGTCATAATGATCGTCATACCGCGCTCTGCCACCAGCTCTTTGAAAAGCTTGACGATATGCAGCGCAGTAGCGGTATCAAGCTCGGCAGTCGGCTCGTCCGCGAAGACTATCAGCGGCTCGTGAGCTATCGCTCTGGCTATCGCAGTCCTCTGCTGCTCACCGCCCGACATCTCGGAAGGACGATGGTGCATACGCTTATCCAGTCCGACAGCCGTCATGACCTCCACCACTCGGGCTCTCCTTTTATTATAAGGATAATTTGCAAGCCTTAGCATGAAGTCGACGTTCTCGAAAGCAGTCAGGCCGCTCATCAGCGCCACCGACTGGAAAACGAACGCCATCTCGCGCCGTCTGATATTGTCGCGCTTCTTTTCCGACAGCTTGGTGATCTCCCTGCCGTCGAAT
>CAMVIL010000159.1 GCA_947167535.1 uncultured Ruminococcus sp.
CCTTGCCGTCCTTAATGACCACCGTGTCGCAGCCTATCACCACAGTATTGTCGTCGGGGGAACAGCGCTCGGCAACTTCCCTGCATTTGAGGTCGGCTAGATAGATGGGGACTTCCTCTGCCCTGAGGTCGGAAGGCGAAGTCTCCTCGCCCTCGGCGGGGATAACCTCGAAGCTGTCGGTAAGAAGATGAAGCAGTTCCTTGCGGCGGGGGGATTTCGACGCGAGCACTACCCTTTTGTCTTTCAGAAGATCTCTGGCATTGATATACATTTTTCTCCTCCTGCAAACAAGGACTGCCTGAGCAGTCCTTGACAAGTCATATTACTTTACGTTAATCATCGCTGTCTTTAGACGGTGTCAGGAATGCCGAACCGCGTCTGACAGCTTTTTTGTTAGCCTCCGAAACTCTGATATCGGTGTTCAGGTAGTAGTGACGGAGTATCTGATCGTACTTATAGCCGTTGGCGGCGTAATGGCAGGCGCCCCACTGGGACATTCCCACGCCGTGACCCCAGCCGAAGGTGTAGATCTTGATCTTGTTGTCCTCGATCTTGATGGTGAAAGCCTGAGATTTCAGGTCAAGTGTGTCCTGAAGAGTGCGCGCCGTAATTCGCTTCTGCCCGTCGATGGTTATGTAACCGACATAGCGCCCGCTGTAGATATCGTCAACGACGAACCAGTTATCGACGTTATCAGACATCTTGATGTTCAGTGCGCCCTCGAGAATGGACTTCAGCTCGCTGTAGCTGTATTCGTTGAGCAGACCGTAATTGGGATCCTCGCAGTCGAATTTGCTGACAACTGCGCGCAGATAGGGGTAGTAGACGTCCCAGATGCGCTCGCTCTCGACAGAATAGCCTGCCGTTGAAGCGGAATACACCGCATTGATTATCTCGTTATCGTAATATACAGCCTGACCCTCGACTGCCTTAACGCAATTCTCTATCTTCGAGGGATAGTCGGGCTTGAGTCCGACATCGGGGATACGGTTGATAGAGTCGTTAAAGCGGAGATATGAATATGCCGCAACGATCTGCGCCTTGATAGCGTCATCGTCCCAACTGGAGCCTATCTCGCTGTAAACCATCTGACAGAGCAGCTCGTGAGCGTTCATGGTGTAGTCGTTGCCCGAGATTATATCGTGGATGGTATAGAACTCAGCGGAGACGTCACGGGTCTCGGTGTAGTTCAGCGGAGTCGGGTGAGGATCATAAATGACCGTAGAGTCGATATCGTAAGAAGCGTCATAGCGGTTCTCGTATTCGATCTCTTCCTTGGTCTTCTTGGTATCGATCTTGATCGTAAGATCATAATCATTGATTGAAGCCTTCGTCATTGTGCTGCCGCCCGGCAGTGAAACATCAGATGCCGAAAGAGTCCTGACAGTATTTGCCTCCACACGGTTCTTGGCAGAAGCATTGATCTGCTCAACCACCTGTGCAGACACTTCGGTGATGCCGTCCTCCATGCCCGAAGTCTGGACTATCGGAACGTTATGGGTAAGGTGAGGCTTATTCTTTGTGAAAACATAAACGCCGTTGGCGGCGATCAGCCCCGCACCAAGTGTAAAGGAACCGACCTGTACAAGCAATCTTTTAGTAGAATTTTTCATTTCAATGTCCTATCATATAACGAAATTCGGCGCACTTGAAGAAAACACGCCGAATTATCTATTACTTAAAATATCTCTGTCCGTCTATCTCTCCGCAGAAGGTAAGCGACTCGAACCAGGCAGCAGTATCTGCACTGCAGTACTGGGGAGCGTAGTAATAAACCGCCTCGCCTACATTGTCTTCACCTGCAAGCGCACGCTTTGCACACTCGATGGTGTTAGAAGAAGGAACCGTAGTGCCGTAGTAATAGCCCCAGATCGCATCGAACTGACCGCTCTGAGTAAGCACACCCTCGATGGTATCGGGGAAAAGCGGAGACTTTACACGGTTGATGATAACGTTTGCAACAGCGATCTTGCTGGCTTCGGAGCAATCTCCGACTTCGCCCTGCAGTACATAGCAGAGCATATTCAGCTCAACATCAGTATAGCTGATGACGCCGCTGTTGGAGCTTTCCTCCTCTTCTGCAGCAGGCTTATCTTCGGAAAGATATCTCTTCATGCAGAAGCCGTTAACGCCGTCGACCTTAACTCTGTACCAGTCGTCGGTATAACCTGTGACCAGTACCTCGCAGCCCTTGGAAAGTACCGAGAGAACGTTATCATTAAGGGAAGGACCCTTTCTGAGGTTTACCTTCTCGGAAGTGTACATTGTCTTGACACCGCAATCCTTGACATCGTCGTCCTTTGTCTCGGGAACTGTTGTTTCGGGAGCAGTTGTCTGAGGCTCGGTGGTAGTGGGCTTAGTCTCTTTTTCGGAAGCCTTTGTGGAAGCTTCGGTAGTAGTCTCGGACTTGGACTTCTTTTCGGAAGCCTTAGTCTCGTCGGATTTCTTTGTAGTAGTCTTTTTCTTGTTATTCTTGGTAGCCTTTACGGTCTCAACGACAAGGCTGTATTCCTCAATGCCTGCCTTTTTCCAGGTTACAGCAGCCTGAGAAACTGTCTCATCCTGATCTTCAACGGAATCCGAAGCTGTTGTTGTAACAACTGCCTTAGATGCGTTTGCAGCCTTTGCACTATCCTTGGGGATATTGTTCGAGCCGATTATCGCATATATACCGACTGCTCCGACCGCAAGTACAGCCATTGCTCCTGCTCCGAGTACAGTACCTGCTTTCTTTACGCAAGCGATCTCCTTGCAGGAATCATCGGTATTTACCGTCTTTAATCGTTTTAGATCCATCTCTTATCACATTGCCTTTCCGACAGCGAAGTGCCGCTGTCACGATCCGTAATTGTGAGAACTTACGGATTCTGTTTTCGGACATTACGGAGAGCCGTGAATAGCTCCAGCCGAGATACTTTTTCTTGTTGCCCCAGCTGTTTCTCCAGATCTGAGGGAAGTAAATATCTTTGTCCTTTTTTTCTTTATAGGAAGCGATTATCGCGTCCTTATCATCACCACTATCCAGCTTTTTGGCGACCACTACCCATCTCATTTCCTTGACCTCATTAGAGCAAGTGTCGTCATCGTAATCACACTCGGCATCACACGAATACCAGGACTGTTTCTGCACATTCGCAAGCCATGTGTCGAACTTGAACTCCTGATCGTCGAAGTTGCGGTAGCGCCAGTAATCGAAAAGCTTTCCGTTATCCTGCGCCTCATTTATCGCACCTACGAAGCAACCGATTATGATGTACTCCTCATTGCTGTCATAGATAGTGTTGAACTCAATTATTGGGTGTTGCTTAAGAAACTTGACCCCGCTCTTATACTCAGCGAGGTGTGTAAAGGAAGTTCCCAGCTTTCTCATGTGGTGACCGTATATCGTGATGTTATCCGGCTGACCTTTCTCATCGATCGGTATCTTATAGTCGGCGTAAATACTTCCCGACTCATACGCATTGTCATCAATGTTGTGTGTCAAGTAGTATTCATTGTCACTATGCTGAAGCACCGGATAATTGATATACTCACTGCCCTTTGAATCGCAGAGTCCGGGAACTTTGATCCAGCCGATGACTTCTTTGTTCCTTTTCAGAAGATCCTTAGCCCAAGGCTGAACCTTGCGCTGCTTCTTTGTAGGAGCGCTTCCGTCATTCAGGTCTGCATCGAGCTCACCGAGATTCACCTCATCGGAGAAATCAGGCTCAAGCGACTGTATCTGGGAAGTATACTCAAGTGTTCCCCTGTCTGTCTCAAGGAAATCAGTAAGCTGATTGACCGAAGTACAGAACAAAGCGATCGAAGCAACGAAGACTATCTTTCGGAAGATCTCTGAAGCCTTGTCGCCTTTCCAGGGCACGAAGTACTTAAAGAATCTGATAAAGAAATTGGAATTATCTCTATCTCTGTTGATCCCTGTTGTTTCATTTGCCATAGACATATCAAGCGTCGTTCCTTTCGGCATCATATTTTTCCGTCAGAAGTCCGTATATCATTTGCAGACTTCTTAGCACCGTAAGCTCACGAATGCTTCTTCTGTCTAATTTTTCATAAAACTCTTCATTGTAGAGCGCGAGGTTCTCGACGGTCTCGCCTTTGTCACAGCTGACAGCTATATAAACGGTGCCTACCGGCTTATCATCGGTCCCGCCATCGGGTCCCGCGATGCCTGTTATACCGACGCCAACATCGGCGCCCGTAAGCTCACGCACTCCCCGACTCATCTCAAGAGCCGTTTCGCGCGAATACACCGTGTATTTTTCAAGCGTCTCTTTCTTTACACCAAGAAGCTTCATTTTAAGCTCTTCTGTGTAAGTTACCGCGCCGCCAAAGAACATTTTTGATGCTCCAGGCACCGAAGTTATCGCTTCAGCGCGCGCGCCGCCTGTGCAGCTTTCTGCTGCGGACATAC
>CAMVIL010000160.1 GCA_947167535.1 uncultured Ruminococcus sp.
CATCTTTGATGTGAGGTCCGTATGTTGAGGGTTGGGCGGACATCGCTGCCCGCAAAGCCCGCGGGGAAGGTTAATATCGTTATGCTTTCGGTTTAAAATCGCGGCATTGTGCAATTTTGCGTTATTGTTAAAAGAAAAAATTTTTTTCGAGCTATTGACCTGTCCAAAAAACCGTGCTATAATTTAATTATAGCAAAAACTGGGTATGACAACCCGCGATCTTTTGGAAAGGGTGATAGCTATGCAGAAGAAGTACTACGTTTCAAAGACTCCCGCTGTTGGAGACATGGCGGCGCCCGAGATGGACAGATTCAGCCGCATAGAGAAGCTCAATGCGATGCTCGAGGTCGGCTGGGTGATCAAGGGCGTACTCAACGACGAGCAGGGCACCTATTTTCTTCTGGAGAAGAGCGTGTGAACTGCTGACAGCAATAAAGACAGACAACTCCCCCGATTGAATCGGGGGCTTTTTTGTGGGTCGCACCCGCATTATCTCCCTCAGTGGCAAAAAGCCCCGATGCTTTGGACCTCGGGGCTGTATCTGTTTGCTATTTCAGTATTCCAACTCAAACGCGCCGGTATAAAGCTGGTAGTACTTGCCCTTTTCCTCGATGAGCTTCTTGTGACTGCCGCGCTCGATTATCCTGCCCTGCTCCAGCACCATGATGACGTCGGAGTTCTTGACCGTGGACAGTCGGTGCGCAATGACGAATACCGTGCGTCCGTACATCAGACCGTCCATGCCGCGCTGTACCAGCGCCTCTGTACGTGTGTCGAGGGAGCTCGTCGCCTCGTCCAGTATCATGACAGGCGGGTCTGCTACCGCCGCACGCGCAATGGATATCAGCTGACGTTGTCCCTGCGACAGGTTCGCGCCGTTGCCCGTCAGCATCGTGTTGTAGCCCTCGGGCAGACGGGTGATGAAGTCATGGGCATTTGCAAGCCGCGCCGCCGCTATGCACTCCTCGTCGGTGGCCGTCAGGTTTCCGTAGCGGATGTTGTCCATGACGGTGCCGGTGAAGAGGTTGACGTCCTGCAGAACTATGCCTAAGCTTCGGCGCAGGTCGTCCTTCTTTATCTTGTTGATGTTGATGCCGTCGTAGCGTATCTTGCCGTCGGCGATGTCGTAGAAGCGGTTTATCAGGTTGGTGATGGTGGTCTTGCCCGCACCCGTCGCGCCGACGAACGCTATCTTCTCGCCGGGGTTGGCGTAGATGCTGACCTCGTGGAGCACTATCTTCTCGGGCACGTAGCCGAAGTCCACTTCGTTGAGCTCAACCTTGCCCTCCACCTTTTTGAGAGTAGTGGTGCCGTCCTCGTGGGGATGCTTCCACGCCCAGACGTTGGTGCGCTCACTGCACTCTACGAGGTTGCCGTTGTCGTCGTACTTAGCGTTGACGAGGGTAACGTAGCCGTCGTCCACCTCGGGAGTCTCGTCGATGAGGGAGTAGATTCTGGTAGCGCCCGCCATAGCCATAGCCACGGCGTTTATCTGCTGAGACACATTAGAGATGTTCTGACAGAACTGCCTTGTCATTCCAAGGAAAGGAACGACTACCGCGATGGTCATAGCCTGACCCGATATCGAGAGGTTGGGTATCTTGAAGGTGATGAACAGACCGCCCGCGAAGGACATCAGGATGTACATGATGTTGCCGATGTTGCCCATGATAGGCATGAGGATATTCGCGAACTTGTTGGCGCTGTTGGCGTCCTCGAAGAGCTGTTCGTTGATGACGTCGAAGTCCTTCTTGGACTGCTCCTCGTGGCAGAACACCTTAACTACCTTCTGACCCTCTATCATCTCCTCGATGTAGCCTTCCGCCTTACCGAGAGACTTCTGCTGTTTGATGAAGAACTTCGCGGAGTTTCCGCCTATCTTCTTGGTGACCATCGTCATGGCAACAACGCCGACAAATACTACCAGCGTCATCCATACGCTCAGGTAGAACATATTGAACAGCAGGACCAGCAGTGTGAGTGCCGCGGTAAGAGCCTGCGGCAGCGCCTGAGATATCAGCTGTCTCAAGGTGTCGATGTCGTTGGTGTAGTGGGACATTATGTCGCCGTGTGGGTGAGTGTCGAAGTATTTTATCGGCAGCTTTTCCATACACTTGAACATCTTCTCGCGCATTTTGGCGAGGTGTCCCTGAGTTATTATCGCCATGTTCAGCTGCTGAGCCAGCGATGCCGCGATACCTACGACGTAGATGACCGCCATCAGTATCAGCAGCTTGGTAAGCTTCGGCTGTGCGTAATCCATCGCAGCGTCGGCGCCGCTCTTTTTGTATATCTCCAGCGCCGCCTCGATGATGCTCACTATCCTGTTGAGGAACAGCGAAGCCACCGAACCCGCTACCGCGCTGAGCAGCAGACATACCAGCACGAATGACAGTCTGCCCTTGTAGTTTGCGAACAGTTCCTTGATTATCCTTCCCACCTGCGGCTTGGGCGCATTAGGGTCTTTTACATATGGCTGTCTCGGAGGCATTACGCAGTCACCTCCTCATCGTTCTGATTCTGAGAGATATATACCTCGCGGTAGATATCGTTGCTTTCGAGAAGCTCTTCGTGGGTGCCGACAGCGTTTACCTTGCCGCCGTCCAGCACGATTATCATGTCAGCCTCCTGCACCGAGGATATACGCTGAGCTATGATTATCTTTGTGGTGTCGGGGATCTCTTCCAGGAACGCCTTTCTTATCTGAGCGTCGGTGTGGGTGTCCACAGCGCTGGTGGAGTCGTCGAGGATGAGTATCTTCGGCTTCTTGAGGAGCGCTCGCGCGATGCAGAGCCTCTGCTTCTGACCGCCCGAGACGTTGGTACCGCCCTGCTCTATGTAGGTGTCGTACCCATCGGGGAACTTCTGCACGAACTCGTCGGCGTGGGCGAGTTTGCAAGCCTTTATCAGCTCCTCGTCGGTGGCGTTCTCGTCGCCCCAGCGCAGGTTCTCCTTGATGGTGCCCGAGAACAGCACGTTCTTCTGAAGCACCACCGCCACCTTGTCTCTAAGCGTGTTGAGGTCGTAATCGCGGACGTCTACTCCGCCCACCTTTACGCTTCCGCCCGTTACGTCATAAAGACGGGGGATAAGCTGTATCAGCGAGCTCTTGGAGCTTCCCGTACCGCCGATTATGCCGATGGTCATGCCCGAGCGTATGTGCAGGTCGATGTTCTCCAGCACGTTTTTGTCGGCATTTGCCGAATATGAGAACTTTACATTGTCAAAGTCGATGCTTCCGTCCCTGACTTCCGTAACGGGAGACTCGGGATTCTTTATGGTGCTCTCGTCGTCCAGCACCTCAGCAACACGCTTTGCAGAAGCCACCGACATGGTGACCATAACGAATATCATGGATATCATCATGAGGCTGAACAACATCTGCACGCTGTAAGTTATCATCGACTGCATGGTGCCGACGTTGAGTCTGCTTCCGCCGGTGCCGATTATCATCTTCGCGCCTAAGAAGGACACCACCAGCATGGTGACGTACATACAGAACTGCATCAGCGGCGCGTTGAAGGCAAGTATCTGCTCCGCCTTTGTGAAGTCGCCCTGAAGTTCTCTCGAGGCGGCGTTGAACTTGTCTATCTCATGCTCCTCGCGGACAAAGCTCTTGACCACGCGGATACCGTTTACGTTTTCCTGCACCGATTCGTTGAGTGCGTCGTACTTCTTGAACAGCCTGTTGAACAGCGGCATAGCCTTGGCTGTCATGATGATAAGTCCCGTCACGAGAACAGGCAGTGTGATGAGATACACCACCGCGAGGTCGGGGCTCAGAGATATCGCCATAGTCAGCGCGAATATCAGCATGAAAGGTGCGCGCACCGCTATGCGTATTATCATCATGAAGGCGTTCTGGATGTTTGTGACGTCGGTGGTGAGCCTTGTAACCAGCGACGAAGTCGAGAACTTGTCGATGTTCGCAAAGGAGAAGTCCTGCACCTTGTAGAAGAGGTCGTGGCGCAGGTTCTTTGCAAAACCGCAGCTCGCCCTCGCGCAGTAGTAGCCCGAAAGGGCACCGCACGCCAGCGACGCAAACGCCATCACCAGCATGACCAGTCCGTACTTCACTATCGTACTCATGCCGCATCCGGCCTCGATGGAGTTGACCAGCTTCGCGCTGATGTAAGGGATAACACATTCCAGCACGACTTCAAGCGCCACGAACAGCGGAGTACGTATCGTATCGCCCTTGTATTCTCTGATACAAGCGGCAAGCTTCTTTATCATATCTCCTTTTCCTCCGTTTCTTGTAGTCTTTGTCTGATGAGCTCAGAGAGCTCAAAGAAGTTTTCGATCATCTGCGGCGGGATATCGCGGGTGATCTCCTGCTCTATCCGCTCAAACCGCGCGATCATCTCGCGGTTCATTTTCTTTCCTTTATCGGTGAGCCTGAGT